>DATMJU010000132.1:0-11108 GCA_035553795.1 Vicinamibacterales bacterium | reverse complement strand
CAGTTCTTCGTCGCCCTTGTAAAACTTGCGCGACGCGGTGAGCACGGCTTCTTCCATCGCCTGGATGACGACTTCCGGCTCGATGCCTTTTTCCTTGGCGAGCGCCTCGATGGTCTGTTGCAAAGGGTTGCTGCTGGTCGTTGCCATATTTGTTCTGATCTACAGTTCCACTTCGAGACGCGCTCGAGAGATCAACCGGAACGGCAGCTTCATCAGCTTCTTGCCTTCCGACTCGAACAGCACGTCCTCTGCCTCGACGCCTTTGATGCGGCCGGAGAACGCTGTCTGGCGCTGCACCGGCTCCGACGTCACGATCTTTGCCCACCGGCCGGCGAATCGCCGGTAGTCATCGGCGGTGCGCAGCGGTCGATCCAAGCCGGGTGATGACACTTCGAAGGTGTACTCGCCCGGTATTACGTCCTCGACGTCGAGCAGCGTGCCCAGGTCCTCGGCGACGCGCGCGCAATCGTCGATGCTGACGCTTTCTTCTGGTGTGGACGCCGGCCCTGGCCGATCGACCACCACCCGCAACACCATCTGACCGCCTTCGCGCTTCAGCTCGACATCGAAGATGTCCAGGCCATAGCTCGAGGCGACCCGGGTTGCCAGCTCCCTGACACTCTCTAGAGCCGACAAGAAACCCCCCATAAAAACAAAAAGTGGGCTGAATTACAGGCCCACTCTGGTTTCCCAGACTAGATACCGACCTCATAGTCTAGCATGGACGGCCCACCCGAGGCCCGGGCGGGGGAGGAGCGCCGGGCCGCGAATACGGCAGGGCTCACCGGCCTAGATTACCGGATTTTTGGCCGAATTCGAGGGGCCGGACCTCTGCAGCGGCCAGATGGTCTGCGGCACCAAATCGGCCGGGACCGGATCGCCATCGATCCCGTACTCCGCTGGCCAGCCGTCGGGCTCATACGCCGTACCTAACACGCGATCGATCCACGGCAGGTGTACGGCGAAGTTCTTGTCGATGGCCTCGCGCCCCTTCGCGTGATGCCAGTGGTGGAACCGCGGCGTCACGAGCCAGGGTTCCACGCGCCGCAGGTCGAAGCGGACGTTGGCGTGGATGAAGACGGCGTGGAACGACACGAACACCAGGTACGCGGCCACCGCGCGCTGGTCGAAGCCAAGCGCGAACAGCGGAAAGACCACGATCGCCCGCGTCACGATGACGTCGACGATGTGCAGGCGAGAACCGGCCAGCCAGTCCATGTCGAGACTTGAATGATGAATCGCGTGGAAGCGCCAGAGGAACGGGATGGTGTGAAAGGCGCGGTGAATGAAGTACTCGGCCAGGTCCGCGCACAACAGCACTGAGAAGAACTGCACCAGCAACGGCAGGCCGGCGATGGCCTGGCGCCACGCCATTCCATCCAGGGCGACAAATGCGGCTTGCGCCGGCGCGAGGATCAGGAACGTCGTGATCTGCACGAACAGATGGCTGATCAGGAAGTACAGCGTGTCGGTCGTCCAGCCACGACGGAAGGTGCTCTGCTCCGGTCGAAGCGGCCACAACCGTTCCATCGGCACGAACAGCGCGGCGAGCAGCAGCACGTTCAACGCGAACCAGTCCAGGCCCAGGGATGGTGCACCCCCGTCTGACAGCGTGAAGTCGATGCAGCTGCCGCCGAGGATCGACGCGATCGAGGCGAGCGTCATGCCGAGCAAGCCCATCACCTTGCGGCGGCGCAGTGCCGTGGAGATCAAACCGAGCACGAACGCCAGCACGATGACGGCCTGCAGGATCGCGCGCGCCCACTCGAGCGGCAATCGCGCGCGCACATCAGGCGTCGTCAGGTAGTCAGGGAACAGGAAACAGGCCACGCCGGCGAGCGCAAGGCTGCCGCAGAAGACGGAGGCGGTGCCGCTCCACCAGCCCGAGCCGAACGTGGCCGGCTCGCTGTCATCAAACGCCCGCTTGAATGCGCGATCGAAATCGCTCACGCGGGAGTTATACCACCGTGGCTAGAGGGGGCGTGCGACGAGGTCGTAGGCTTCGGCGCCGACAATCTCGACGTCGATGAACGAACCCTTGGCGAACAGCGACGGATCGCAGTCGGTCAGGTAAACGACCGGATCGATCTCCGGCGCCTGGCCGGGCAGCCGGCCCTGCAACACCAGCTCGTGTTCGCTGGACGTGCCGTCGATCACCATCCGGATTTTTTCGCCCAGGCGAGCCTGCTGGCGCGCGGTGACAATCTCGCGTTGCCGCGCCATCAGTCGTTCCTGGCGCTTCTTCTTCGTCGCCGCCGGCACGTCGTCTTTGAGCTCGTGCGCGGAGGTGCCCTCTTCGTGAGAGTAGGTGAACACGCCGACGTGGTCGAAGCCGATCTCCGAAATGAAACCTTCGAGCTCGGCGAAATCCTCGGCGGTTTCACCGGGGAAGCCGACGATGAAGGTGGTGCGCAGCGCGACGTTTGGAATCCGGGCGCGAATGTTTTCGAGCAAACGGACGTACGACTTGCGCGTGCCGGGACGCTTCATCCGCTTCAACACCGCATCCGACGCGTGCTGCAGCGGCAGGTCGATGTACTTCACGACCTTGTCGAGATCGGCAATGGCGTCAATCACCTCGGCGGTGATGGTCGTGGGGTAGAGGTAGAGCAGGCGAATCCACTCGATGCCGTCGACCTCATTCAAGGCGCTGAGCAGCTTTGGCAGCGCGCCGCGCTCGCCGCGGTCGATGCCGTAGAAGGTGGAGTCCTGCGAGATCAACAGCAGTTCCTTCACGCCCTGCGCCGCGAGCTGGTGTGCTTCCTTGACGATCGACTCGATGGAGCGGCTGCGGTAATGACCGCGCATCTTCGGGATGATGCAGAAGGCGCACTTGTAGTCGCAGCCCTCCGCAATCTTCACGTAGGCGTAGTGGCCTGGCGTGACGCGCTTGCGCGGCGTGTCGGCGTCGTAAATGTAGGTCGGGAGATCAACGCCGAATACAGGCGGCTTGGTGTAAAAGGCGACTGGCGCCCCGGTCCCGGGTTCCTGCTTCCCGGTTCCTTTCATGAAGTGCGAAAGGCCTTCGACCTCGCCGGTGCCGTAGATCGCGTCGATCTCCGGAATCTCCTTTTTCAGTTCGTCGCGATAGCGTTCGGCGAGGCAGCCGGTGACGACGAGCTTGCGGCCGGCGGCCTGCTTCTTCAGCTCCGCCATCTCGAGAATGGTGTCGATGGATTCAGTCTTGGCGCGATCGATGAACGCGCACGTGTTCACGACCAGCACGTCGGCCTGCGACGCGTCAGCGGTGATCTCGTGACCATCCTTTTCAGCCATGCCGAGCATGACTTCGGAGTCCACGAGATTCTTCGGACACCCTAGAGAGACGAACCCTATCTTCATTGGAACTCCCCAGTGTAGCAGGCGGACAGGCCTGCACGCGAACCGCCACCGCGGCCGTTCAGGGCGCCGCCGGCTGGTCCAGCACCTGGCGCACCTTGATCGCCAGGCCGCTCAGCGTGAACGGCTTCTGCATGAACGCGAACTCCGCCTGCAGTACGCCGTGTCTCACCACCGCATCGTCGGTGTAGCCAGACAGAAAGAGCACCTTGAGGTTGGGTCGCGTTCGCATGATCGCTTCGGCCAGTTGCCGGCCGCTCACGTGCGGCATCACGACGTCGGAGATCAGCATGTCGAGTGGTCCATCGTGGCGGTCGAACACTTCCATTGCCTGCCGCCCGTCCGCGGCTTCCAGGACGGTGTAACCGCACTGTTCGAGGATTTCTCGCGCCAACGTCCTGACATCCTCATCGTCTTCGGCCAGCAGTACTGTCTCGGTGCCGGTGGGCAACAGGTATGAAGGCGGCAGAACGCCGGTGGCCGCGGCTGGTTGCGAGACTTGCGGGAAGTACAGCTTGAACACCGTTCCGTGGCCCGCTTCGGTGTAGACCTCGACGTGGCCGCCGCTTTGCTTCATGACGCCCAGGACCACGGCCAGGCCGAGCCCGGTCCCCTTGCCTGGGCTCTTGGTGGTGAAGAACGGCTCGAAGATGCGCGCCCGCGTGGCGTCGTCCATGCCACTGCCCGTGTCGCTGACCGACATCAGGCAATAGGGTCCGGGCCGCACGTTGTCGTGCGTGCGCGCGTAGTGCTCGTCGAGCTCGATGTTCCGCGTCGACACGGTGAGGTGGCCGCCCACCGGCATCGCGTCGCGCGCGTTCACGCACAGGTTGAGCAGGGCCTGCTCGATCTGCCCGGCATCAGCCATCACCGCGCCAAGGTCAGGCGACAGCATCGTCCTGAACTGGATGTCTTCGCCGATCAGGCGCCGCAGCATCTTTTCCGCGTCGCTGATCACCGCGTTGAGGCTGAGCACGCGCGGTTCGAGCACCTGCTGGCGGCTGAACAGCAGCAGTTGCCGGGTCAGCGTGCCGGCGCGTTCACCGGCGCGCTGGATGTCGACGAGGTATTCGCGCGCCGGATGTTCGAGCGGCAGCTCGTTGAGGACCATCTCGCTCGAGCCGTGGATGACGGTCAGGAGGTTGTTGAAGTCATGGGCGATGCCGCCGGCGAGCTGGCCCACCGCCTCCATCTTCTGCGCCTGGCGGAACTGTTCCTCCAGTAGTTGCCGCGCGCGTTCGGACTGGCGCTGTTCGGTGATGTCTCGCACCATCACCAGGACCTCGCCGGGGCCCTTGCGGACCATGCGCGCATCAAAGGTCTTGTCGCCCTGATCGGGATAGGTGAGCTGGTACTCGAACACCTGCATCTGCCGGCTCTCGAGCGCGCGGCGGATGAAGAATTCGTAGCGCGCGGCGACTTCCCCCGGGAGCAATTCGCGCACCCGGCGGCCGATGATTTGATCGGGCTTCACGAACAGCGCCTCTTCCTGCGGCGCGTGGAAACTCAGGTGGGTGCCGTCCGCGGCGAGGTCGAAGATGAAGTCCGGCATCGCCGCCAGCATCGCGCGCTGGTTGGCTTCGGCGCGCTTCTGCTGCGTAAGCTCCACCGCCATCATGCCGATGCCGGCAATGACGCCGGTGCCGTCGCGAACCGGATAGAAGCCTTCGAGCCAGTGGCGCTGCACCCCGGGGCTCGAGGGCACCTGGCCTTTGACCTCGACGTTGGTGACGGGTTCGCCGTTGTCACGGACTCGCGCGAGGATCGGTTGCAGGGTCGGCCACAAGTCGGGCACGACGTCTTCCACCGTCTTGCCGATGTGCGCCGAGGCCGCCAGTCCGTTGATCTCGGCGAGCGTGTCGTTGATCAGCAGAAAACGGCAGTCGAGATCGACAAACGCGATGCCGACCGGCGCGTGCCGGACGAGGGCCTCGAGCAGGGCCGCGTGGACCTGCCACTCGGACCCCCGAGTATCCGCGAGCCCGGGATCGGCCTCGCCCATGTGCTCTACGGGTAGATCCGATACAGCATGCGGGGATACGGGATGGTTTCGCGGACGTGCTCGAGCCCGCAGATCCAGCTGACGCAGCGTTCGATGCCCATGCCGAACCCGCCGTGCGGCACCGAGCCGAAGCGGCGGAGATCGAGATACCACTCGAACGATTCCTGCGGCAGGTCGTGTTCCTTGATGCGCTGCAGCAGCAGATCGAGATCGTCGAGGCGCTGGCCGCCGCCGATGATCTCGCCGTAGCCTTCAGGCGCGAGCACGTCAACGCAGAGCGCCTTGTCCGGCTCGTTCGGGTCCGGCTTCATGTAGAACGCCTTGATCGCAGCGGGGTAGTGCGTCACGCAGACCGGCCGATCGAACTGCTCCGACAGCACGGTCTCATCGGTGCCGCCGAGATCACCGCCAACCTGGAAGGGCAGGCCCTTGTCGAGCAGGATCTTCGCCGCCTCGTCGTAATGCAGGCGCGGGAACGGGGCCTTGATCGCCTCGAGCTTCGAGACGTTGCGTTCGAGCGTCTTGAGTTCCTTTTGCCGGCGATCCAGCACGCGTGCCACCACCGAGGTGATGAGGCCCTCGGCCAGGGTGATCACGTCGTTGAGGTCCGCGTACGCCATTTCGGGCTCGACCATCCAGAACTCGGTCAGGTGCCGGCGTGTCTTGCTCTTCTCGGCGCGGAACGTCGGCCCGAACGCGTACACCTTACCAAGGGCCATCGCGTTGGCTTCGTTGTAGAGCTGTCCGCTCTGCGTCAGGTAGGCCTTCTCGTCGTCGAAATACTCGACCGGGAACAGCGTGGTGGTGCCTTCGCAGGCGGCCGGCGTGAAGATGGGCGTGTCGGCGAGGATAAATCCCTGATCGTTGAAGAAGTCGCGCACCGCGTTGATGATCTCGTGACGCACGCGCAGGATCGCCGTCTGGCGCTCGGCGCGAATCCACAGGTGGCGCCGGTCCATCAGGTAGTCGACGCCGTGCTCCTTCGGGGTGATCGGGTACTCGTGCGCTTCGTTCACGACCTCGAGGCCGCTGGCCACCATCTCGTAGCCGCCGGTCGCGCGCGGTTCCTCTTTCACCGTGCCGGTGATGATGATCGCGCTCTCCTGGCCCAGGTGATCGGCCTTCAGGAAGGTCGCCTCATCCACGTCGCGCTTGCCCATCACGACCTGGAGGAAGCCGGTGCCGTCGCGAACCACCAGGAAGTGAATCTTGCCGCTCGATCGCCGGTTATGCAGCCATCCCTTGATGGTTACCGTCTGCCCAACGCTTTCGCCGATCCTGCCAATAGTCGTCGTCATCAAGATTCGTCCAGTCCCATCATCTCGTCGCCGATGTGCAACAACGATTCTAATCGCGCGCGGGCCCTGGCGGCCTGCTCCAGGACCGGCTTGGCGTCCTTCGCCACGGCCAGTTCGAACATCCAGGCGCCGTCGTAGCCGACCTTCTGAAACCCCAGGGTCGTGGCGTCCCAATCGATGACGCCCTTGCCGGGGACGAGATGATCGTCGGTCCGGCCGCGATTATCGTGCAGGTGCGTCGACACCAGGTGGCCCGAGCAGGTCTCGATGGCATCGACGACATCGCCCATCATCCGGGCGTGGCCGACGTCCATGCAGATGCCGAGCCCGAGGGCGTCGATATCGCTTTCGATGATGCTGACCAGCGACGTTGGCGTCGACAACTCGTTGGGGATCACCTCGAGCGCGAGCCGCACCGCGTAGCGATGCGCGACCGGTGACAGCTCTTCGAGACTCTTGATCAGCGAGCCGAGATGGTTGTCGCCGGCGGCGGCGTAGAGCTGCGGCACGCCACAGTGCACGACGAGCACCTGGTAGGGGATGGCGGCGGCCACATCCAGCGTCGCCAGCGTCTCATCCACGGCCGCCTTCCGGCGCCCTTCATCAGCGGCGGCGATGCTCAATCCTTCTTTCCACGTGCCACCAACGTAGCGCTCCGCGATCGGTGCGTGCATCGAGTGCAGCGTCAGCCGCGTATCGTCGAGCCACTCCGCCAACGCGACGGCGGCGCGGCGGTCGTGATAGTCGAAGTGATCGCGCACGGCAAACACTTCGATCGCGTCGAAGCCGTGCGCCGCCACTTCGACCAGATGCTCCCGGTCAAGCCGATCCGCGAGCGACAGATGAGTGGAGATGCCGAACATGGCAGGGATCAGGGATCAGGGATCAGGGAATAGCTAGAGCCACGGGTCGAGAAGTTCCTGCAGGCGGTTGAAGCGCGAGTACTTCGCCAGGTTCGCCTTCACATACGCCATCGTCCGCGGAATGTACTGAATATAGACCGTGTTGTTGCGCGACGTTGTCATGTAGCCGAAGGTGCCGAGTGCCTTCAGGTTGCGCTGCAGCGCCATCAGGTCGAAGCGGCGCCGGAACTCGTGATCGTCGGTCGCGACGCCTTTGTGCGCCAGGAAATACGCAATCAGGCTGTCGACCTGGCCCGGGCTCAGGTCCACGTAGGAATCGCGCAGCAGCGACACCAGGTCGTAGGTGTCGGGTCCCATGCGCGCGTCTTGGAAGTCGATGATGTAGAGCGAGCCATCGTGCAGCATCAAGTTGCGGCTGTGATAGTCGCGATGGCAGAGCACGCGCGGCTCGGCCGCCAGTTCCTCGACGATGCCCGTCCATTCCGCGCGGAGCGCTTCGCGGATCGGCCCCGTGAGCGGCGCGCCCTTGTAGGCCAGCAGGTAGTGCTTGGCGAAGAACTCGAGCTCCCACGTCAGTTTCTCGACGTCGAAAGCGATCTTGTAGGGCGGATACGCATCTGAGCGAAGCTCTTCACCGCGCTGCTGCATGCGGGCGATGAAGCCGACGGCCTGGCGATACAGCGCTTCGTGCTCGGCAGGGGTGGTCGCGCCAAGGTGCGCCTGCAGCGTGACGTCGCCGAGGTCCTCGAGGCCGAGTACGCCAAGCGGATCGGAGTGATGCAGGATGCGCGGCACCGGCACCGGCACTTCGGCCAGCAGCTTGGCGACCGCCACGAACGGCATCGCGTGGTAGTCGATCGGACCGGCATGCAGCGCCAGCACGATCGGCTTCGCATCTTTCAACAGGACGCGGAAGTAGCGCCGGTCCGATGCATCGCCGGTCAGCGGCATGACCTTCAGCACGCGCTCAGTGAGGTTGTGCTCGTTGAGGTATTGATCGAGTCGGGCTTCCATCAGTGCGTCTTCGCCTAATAAGGTGTCGCGACCATCTCATTGTCGCGCATGACGAGCGACGCACGCGAGATTTTCGCGCCCGCCGGGACGATGACGTCGTCCGCCACGATGCAATCGACGAGAGTGGCGCCCGCGCCGACGCGCACGCGGTCCCAGAGAATGGTGTTGGTGAGCAACGCATCAGCGGCGACGTCGCAATCGCGACCGCGGTCGAGCGGCACGCCCTCCCGCGCGGCGAGGGTCACGGCCGTGTTGAGGTAGTCGCCCGGCGAGCCGATGTCGAAGAACTCGGCGCCGGTGTGGAACGTCCGGATCGCTTCAGGGCGCTTCGCGATCAGCGAAGGGTAAATGCCGTGCACGGTCTCCGACTTCACGTCGGGGCTGACGCCGGCGAACACCGACGCATTCACCGCCTGGATCCCGATGAAATGAAAGGTTCCAAAGGTTCCAACGGTTCCAAGGGTTCCAAGGGTTCCAGAGGGTTGGTTTGGAAACCGCGTCACGATCCCCGCATCGCTCGCGGTAATGGCGTTGTAGCGAGGGTCGGCATCGACTACCGCCATCGTCACCCATGCGTTCGTGTCGACGTGCTGCGCAGCAAGCGCCTGCAGATCGACATCCGCAATCGTGTCGCCGTTGACGATCAGGAAGCGATCGCTCTCGAGCAACGGAAGCGCGCGCGCGGGACCGCCAGCCGACCCGAGGACCTGGGTTTCCCACGAATACCGGAGATCGAGACCATAGCGCGATCCGTCCCCGACGATCGCGGTGATCGTGTCAGCGCGGTGATGCAGGTTGAGGACGACGCGCTGGATGCCGGCGCGCGTGAGCCAGTGCAGGATGCGCGAGACGAGCGGTGTGCCCGCGACCGGCAAGGCGGGTTTGGCGCGGACCGACGACAGTGGTTGAAGACGGGTGCCGAGACCGGCCGTGAGAACCAGCGCTGGCCAGCGCGACAGGTCGATCATTCGCGGCCGGCGAACACCATGTCGTGTCCGGCCAGGCCGTTGGCATCGCGGTGCTGCAGGAACAGGAAGCGGTACGAGTCGGTGATGTAGTCGGCGGGCGACTTGCCGAGCGCCGCGGCCATGCGATGGATGGCGTCCTCGGTCCCCTCGATCTCGACGAACACGCCGACCGGCGTTTCATCCAGCGCGATCACCACTTCGTCCGTCGTGAACTCCTCGCGATACTTCTCATAGCGGAACCACACGTGCAGGCCGAGTTCTTCGAGGATGATCTGGAGCGCGGCGCCGTCGGAGACCACGGTCTCGTGTTCTTCGCGCACCTTGACCGCGGCGGGAATCACCGGGCCCTTGAACGTCAGCAGCGCGTGGCCGCTTTCCGAACGGACGCGCAGCGTGGATCGTTGCCTGCGCAGCCGCTCGTCGTCGGTGTCGAAGAGGCAGTCCTCCTGGAGGCGGCGGCCCAGGTGGGGAGTGGCGCCGAGCGCGAGAATCTTGTCACGTGCCTCGTCGGCCGTGTCAAAACGCAACTTGATCTCGCGCTCCAGAGCCATGTCGTTCAGGCCACTGATTGATCGGTGGATCGCAATCGGTGGATCAAATCTGTGGCCTTTATTCCTTGCGCACGGTGACGAACTGCTCGGTGCCGTTGCGCAGCACCAGCAGGAACGCCGTGCCGCCCGACGGGACCTGGCCGAGGATGCGGCTGGCTTCCTGCGGCGTGCGCACGGGCTGCCGGTTCACGCGGGTGATGATGTCGCCGCGGGCCAGGCCGGCGCGGAACGCCGGGCTGCCCTGTTCCACATCGGAGACGACCACGCCCTGCGTGTCGCCGGGGATGCGGTTGCGGCGCATGGTCTCGGCATTGAGCGTGCTGAGCGTGATGCCAAAGCCCTGCGACGGCTCTTCATCGGGCTCGTTGCTGGTGCGGCGCTCTTCGGGAGCGGCGTTCTCGGATTCGAGATCGAGTTCCTCGACCGTGATCGACAGCGTCCGTTCCTTCTTGTCGCGCAGGATCTTAATTGGCACCGTGGTGCCCGGCTTGGTGGCGACCACCGTCGCGACCAGCTCGTCGCGGTTCTTCACAGCCTTGCCGTTGAACTCGAGAATGATGTCGCCGGGCTCGATGCCGGCCTTCTGGGCCGGGTGGCCGCGATTGACGGAGCCGACCAGGGCGCCGCGGCGCTCCTTCAGTCCGAACTCGGCCAGCGCGTCCTGCGGAATTGCCGACACGCTGACGCCAATGACGCCGCGCGAGACCTTGCCGGTGATCAACTGCGGCATCAACACCGCGATCTACACAGACGCGCGCATTCAGCAGCGGGCCGCCGGAGTTGCCGGGATTGATGGCGGCGTCCGTCTGGATGACGTCCGCGAAGCGCTGCTGCGCCACCGGCAGGTTGCCGGCGCGCGTGGCGCTGACCACGCCGACGCTCACGGTGTGGCCCAGGCTGAACGGATTACCGATCGCCATGACCCAGTCGCCGGGCTGCATCTGCGATGAGTCGCCGAACTTGATCTCGGTCAGGTCCTGCTTGGGCTCGAGCAACTGGATCAGCGCGCTGTCCGTCAACGGGTCGCGGCCAATCAGCTTCGCCTCGTGGTAGATGTCGCCGTCTTCGCCGTA
>DATMJU010000131.1:0-5951 GCA_035553795.1 Vicinamibacterales bacterium | reverse complement strand
CCCCTGGATTCCACGCGGGGGAAACGGCGGCCGTTTCGCGACAACCCACCGCTGATCATGGCCGGCATCGTCGTGCTGCTGGCGATGCTCGGCGGCATCGTGTGGCTGGCCGATCGCACGTCCACGCTGTCGCCGGACTTCCTGACGGAAGTGGTGTTGATCGCCCTGTCGGCGACGAACGTCACGATGCTCGTCGCGCTGGCGTTCGTGCTGGCGCGCAACGTCATCAAGTCGATGATGGAGAGCCGGCGCGGCCTGCCGTTTGGCCGCTTCCGCGCCAAGCTCGTGCTCTCGCTGCTGGGCCTGACCGTGATCCCGGCGGTGCTGGTCTTGATCGTCGGCAGCCGGGTCGTGTTGACCGCGGTTGATCGCTGGTTCAACGCGCCGATGGAAGAGATCCTGGCAGGCGCCAACAGCATCGCGGGCGATTACTACCAGGAGCGCGAACGCCTGATCGCCGACCAGGCCACGCGGCTCGCGCGCTCGTTGAGCCGTGTCGACCTGGCGTCAGGCGACGTCGTCAACGTGCAGTCGATCGTGACGCCGGAGGTCACGGGCCAGCGCATCGGCATGGTGCAGGTGTACCGCGTCGTGCGCGTGCCAAATCAACCGGCTGACGTCGTGTCGGTGGTTGATGTGGCATCGCCGTCGATGCCGCAGGGGTGGGCAAAGGGCTCTGCCGATCGACTCGCGGCCCGCGCGGCAAGCGGCAACGAAGCCACCCCCAGCATCGAAGAGCCAATGGCGGCTGGCGGCGTCCTCAAGCACGTTGCCACGGCGGTGCGAAATTCCTCGGGCCAGGTCATCGGCGCAGTGGTGGCGAGCGACTACCTGTCCGGCGAACTCGCCGAACGCGCGCGGCGGATGTCCAAGGCCTACGAGGACTACACGCAGTTGCGGGTGTTGAAGCAACCGCTGGCCGGCGTCTACATCTCGTTTTTCGTCATGGTGACGTTGCTCATCCTGGTGGGATCGACGTGGATGGGTCTGTACCTGGCCAAGCGCATTACGCGTCCGGTGCAAATGCTGTCGGAGGCGGCGCGAGAGATTGGCGCCGGCCATTACGACCACCGTATCGAGCACGAAGGCACCGACGAGTTCGGTTCGATGGTCGAGGCGTTCAACTCGATGGCGAACGAAGTGGCGCAGAGCCGCCGCCGCCTCGAACGGGCGAGCATCGACCTGGAACGCAAGCACGATGAAGGCGAGGGCCGCCGCCGCTACATCGAGGCGATCCTCGAGCGCATCGCCACCGGCGTGGTGTCGATCGATCGCGCCGGGCGAATCGGCACCATTAACCCGTCCGCGATGCGGCTGCTCGAATTGAGCGACGAGGTGATTGGCCGCTCGGCGGTCGACGTGTTCGCGCGCGCGGATCTTGCGCCGGTCAACGAAGTACTCGATCAGGCGGCCCGCGCCAAGGTCGATTCTTTCGCGCAGGAAGTGGCGCTGGTCCGCGACGGCCGCGAGCGGCATGTGGTGGCGGCCGCCACGCGAGTCGCCGGCACGGACGGCAGCTTCGACGGCACGGTGCTGGTCGTGGATGACGTGACGCCGCTGATTCGCGCGCAGAAGGTCGCGGCCTGGCGAGAAGTCGCGCGCCGCCTGGCGCACGAGATCAAGAACCCGCTGACGCCGATCCAGTTGTCGGCGGAGCGGTTGCGCCGCAAGCTGGTGGACGTGTCGCCGCCGTTGCAGGAGCTCGTGCAGGAGTGCACGTCGACGATCATTGGCGAGGTCGAATCGCTCAAGGGCCTGGTCGACGAGTTCTCGCAGTTCGCCCGCATGCCGGCGCCCCGTGCCGTGCCGACGGAGCTGCACGCGTTCCTCAACACCACGCTGGCGCTCTACGACGGCTTGTTTGCTGCCGTGGAGTTCGAGAAGCATTACGACGTTGACGTGACGCAGGTGCGGCTCGATCCCGAGCAGATGAAACGCGTCATGATCAACCTGATCGACAACGCGATCGAGGCCATGGGACGCCAGGGCACGATCGTCATCGAGACCGCGCGCGACGTCTCGAACAGCCTCGTGCGCATTGTCGTCTCCGACACCGGCCCCGGCATTCCCGCAGCCGAACGCGACAAGCTGTTCCTGCCGTATTACTCCACGAAGGGACGCGGCAGCGGCCTCGGTCTCGCCATCGTGCGGCGCATTGTCGCCGAGCACGGCGGCAGCATCGACGTGACGGACAACGTGCCGACGGGCACCAGATTTATCATCGAGTTACCGGCGTAATGGCTTCGATACTAGTTGTCGACGACGAACCAGGCGTTCGATCGTCGATTAGCGGCGTGCTGCGAGACGAAGGCTTCGACGTGGACACCGTCGGGACGGGTGAGGAGTGTCTCGAGAAGGCCAACAGCGCTTCCTACGATGTCATCGTGCTCGACATCTGGCTGCCCGGCCTCGACGGCTTGACGACCCTGCAGCGGCTGCGCGAGCGGCAGATCGATTCGCAGGTCGTGATTATTTCCGGACACGGCAACATCGAGTCGGCGGTGCGGGCGATCAAGGCGGGCGCGTTCGACTTCATCGAGAAGCCGCTGTCACTCGAGAAGACCGTGCTGGTGGTGCGCAACGCGCTGCGGCAGCGGGACCTGGAAGCCGAGAACCGCGTGTTGCGCGCGAAGGTCGATCGGCAGCAGCAGCACACGATGGTGGGGGAGAGCCCGGCGATGCATCACCTGCGCGAGCAGGTGTCGCTGGCGGCGCCGACCAACGGCCGCGTGCTGATCCTCGGCGAGAACGGCACCGGCAAGGAGCTGGTCGCGCGAACGATTCACTACTCGAGCCGTCGCAAGAGCGGTCCATTCATCGAGGTGAACTGCGCGGCGATTCCCGAGGAGCTGATTGAATCCGAACTGTTCGGCCATGCGCGCGGTGCGTTTACCGGCGCGGTCGCCGACAAGCCGGGCCGTTTCGAGCAGGCCAACGACG
The DNA here is from genome assembly GCA_035553795.1 of Vicinamibacterales bacterium. Classification (GTDB taxonomy): domain Bacteria; phylum Acidobacteriota; class Vicinamibacteria; order Vicinamibacterales; family UBA2999; genus 12-FULL-67-14b. The sequence goes on along the minus strand of DATMJU010000131.1, from coordinate 3,011 downwards.
GTACGATCTTCCTCGACGAGATCGCCGACATGAGCTTGAAGACGCAGGCCAAGGTGCTTCGCGTCCTGCAGGAGCAGGTGATGGAGCGCGTCGGCGGGACGCAGCGCATCAAGGTGGATGTGCGCGTGCTCGCCGCCACCAATAAGGATCTGCCGGCGGAGATTCGCGCCGGCCGGTTCCGTGAGGACTTGTACTTCCGGTTGAACGTGATCCCGATCTTCGTGCCGGCGCTGCGAGACCGGCAACAGGACATCCCGATGCTCGCCGAGCACTTCATGGCGATTCTCGCGGCGGAGTACGGGCGGCGGCCGAAGCGGCTGGCGCCTGAAGCGGCGGCGCGGCTGCAGCAGTACGGCTGGCCCGGAAACGTGCGCGAGCTGCGCAACGTGATCGAGCGCGTCATCATCATGGTCGGCGGCGATACCATCACCGCGCAGGACCTTGGCTTTCTCGGGCGTGATGGCGCCGACGCGGTGCCGATGGCCACCAAGGATGGGCCGCTCCGGCCGCTGTCTGAAGCGCGCGACGAGTTCGAGAAGGATTACATCCTGCAGACGCTGGCCGCGCAGCAGGGCAACATGTCGCGCACGGCCGAGGTGCTCGGCGTGGAGCGATCAAACCTGTACAAGAAGCTCAGGGCCTTCGGGATTACTCCCCGGGGAGGCTCCTAAGCTTGTTCTCGAGTACCTGCGCTCCGGAGAAGCCCTCGAGTTGCAAGTACCACTCGATGGATTGGCGTAAGGCCGCCGCCGGCACCAGCCCGACGATCTCGCTCTCCAGCACGCTCACGCCGTAACGTTCGGCCTCGCGCTTCACCAATTCGAACACGCGGAAGATCGGCGTCTTCTCGTAGTTGGTGAGGTTCATCGACACCTGCACGATGCCGCGATCTTCCAGCGGGATGCCCATCGCCTTGACGTAGCGCAGGCCGCCGCTGCTCATCCGGATCGCGGTCGCAATCTTCTTCGCGACGTCGAGCCGGTTGGTGGCGAGGTTGATGTTGTAGGCAATCAGCGGCATGCGCGCGCCGATCACGGATGCGCCCGCGGTTGGATGCGGAGCGGCTGGGCCGAAATCCGGCGCCCAGCCTGGCTTCGCCATCTTCGCCGCCAGGCCTTCGAACTCACCGCGCCGGATGTCCTCGAGGTTCTTGCGCTCGGGGTTGGACGACGCCTCTTCGTACAAGTACACCGGCAGCGCGAAACGCGACGCCACGTCCTGCGCGATCGACTTCGCCAGCGCCACGCATTCGGCCATCGTCACGCCGTCAATCGGGATGAACGGCGTCACATCGACCGCGCCCATGCGCGGATGCTCGCCCTGATGCGAGGTGAGGTCGATGGCGGCGATTGCGCCTTCGAACAGGACCGGGATGCCGGCCGTCATCGCCGCCGCATCGCCGGCCAGCGTGAACACCGAGCGGTTGTGGGCGGCGTCGGATTGCACGTCGAGCACGCGCATGCCGGGCACCGCCCGCAGGGCGTCTGCAAGAGTGTTGATGACCTCGGGACGCCGACCCTCACTGACGTTTGGAACGCACTCAATCACGGCCATGGTCTCAACAGCTTAATCGAGTTAAATGCTATAATTCGCTGCGACTTACATGACCGAACCCCTGCGGGCGCAGCCAGGCGCCGAGGACGAGGCGCGCATCGAGCATCTGCTCGTGACCGGCCTTGATCACTACTTCGCCGGGGAGTTCGAAGCCGCCATCAATCTCTGGACACGCGTGCTCTTCCTCGATCGGACGCACGACCGTGCCCGCGCGTATATCGATCGCGCGCGCAGTGCGCAGGCCGAACGCCAGCGAATCTCCGAAGCCCTCGTCCACCAGGGCCTCGACGCGTTTGACAAGGGCGAGGTGGTGCGGGCGCGCGCGTTGTTGAGCGACGCGCTCGATCAGGGCGCCTCACACGACGTGGCCCTCGGCGTGCTTGGCCGCATCGATCGCCTCGACGCCGGCATGAAGAGCACCGCGCCGGCTCCCGTGGTTCGTCGCCAGGTGTTCGCCCGTCCGTCGCCTTCCGCGGCTGCCAATGAGCGCCGCGGCACGGTGGCGTGGGTGCTGGCGACCGCCGCCGCGATCGTCATGGTCAGCGCCATCGCGTTCGTGTTGGTGGCGCCGAACGGGCTGTCCGATTGGTTCCCGGCACAGGCCACGACCGGGGCGCCGGCGGCTTTCGTCACCGCGCCGCTGCCGCTTCCCGTACCGTCGCCCATGGAATCCTATGTTGCGCAGGCCCGTGCGCTGTTTGCCGGCGGCAAGCTGCGCGATGCGCTGCGAAGTCTCGATCGAGTGCCGGTGGGTGACGCGCTCCGGCCCGACGCAGAGCGTTTGCGTGCGGACATTCAACGTGAACTACTGGCTGTGGCCGGCGCCGAAGCGTCATCGGCCTCGTCCGCAGCCGTTCCCGCCTCACCACCCAAAGAATGAAGTGTCCGAAGTGCGGTTATCTCGGCTTTGAGACCACCGACCGGTGCCGGAACTGTCAGTACGATTTTTCGCTCGCGCCGTTTTCAACCGAACCTGAGCTGACACTGCACGGTGCCGATCGCAGGACTGAATCCAATGACTTCGAGCTGCCCCCCATCAAGAGGCAGACCGACAGCCTGAGCGCGACGGCGCTGGACCTCGACCGGTTGTTCGGCGCGCCGGAGACGAAGCCGGAACCGACGATGCCCGCGCCGCCGGTCCGGACACCGCGGCGCACGGATACCGCGCCCGCGTTGAGTGAGGTCCACGAGGCGCCGTCTTCAGGCGGCGCGAATCTTCCGCCGCCGGCGCCGGCGTTCGATGAGCCGGCCAACGATTTGGTCGAAGCGCAGATGTCGTCGTATGAGCCGCCGGCAGCCGCGGCCGAGCCTGAGCTGTCACTCGCCTCCGAAAGCGAGCCGGAGCCCGCGATGGCGATGACCGCTGATGTCGAGACGCCGGAGGCTCCGGCGGTGGGGCGGCGAACCCCGGTCGCCGACGCGAGCACGTTACCGTTTGACGACGCTCCGTTGGTGCC
>DATMJU010000130.1:0-2693 GCA_035553795.1 Vicinamibacterales bacterium | reverse complement strand
CCTGCCGGATGAAGCGGAGGTTGTCTGCCGCCCGGCCGGACAGTGGTTCCGGAGCACTCACTGCCTCATTCTACCGCGCGGACTTTGAAATGCAAAGTGCGGGCAAATTGAGTACCCTTGCGGCGGTTCTTTCTCTTACGTTTTCTGGAGGCTTCATGAACGTCAGGCAACCCCTTTCACGCCGCAAGTTTTTCGGCGGCGTCGCCGCTACCGTCGGCGCAATGTCCGTGATCAAACCCACCGACCTCTTCGCGCAGCAGGCGCCCGCCGCGGGCACCGCCGCCACCGCCACGACCCAGCGTTTCGGCGGCTCCGACGCCGACTACGACAAGATGATCAAGCTGGCGAGCAACGAGAACAACTGGGGACCGCCCGAGCAGGTCATGAAGGCGATGAACGGCGCGTGGAAGTACGCGAATCGTTATGGCTATCCTGACGGCAACGTCGTCGAGGCGATCGCCGCGCACCACGGCGTGAAGCCCGAGAACGTGCTGCTCACCGCCGGCTCCGGTGAAGTGCTCCAGGTCGTCGGCACCACGTTCCTGCAGGGCGGCAAGAAGGTGGTCGGCGCCGACCCCTCCTACGGCTCGGTCTACTCGCACGCCACCAACATCAAGGCCGAGGCGATCAAGATCCCGCTGAACAAGGACTACACGCAGAACATCCCGGCGATGATCAAGGCCGCGAACGACAACGCGGCGCAGGTCGGCTTCTTCTACCTGTGCAACCCCAACAACCCGACCGGCGTGCTGGTCACCAAGCAGGACGTTGACGCGGTCGTCAAAGGCCTGCCGAAGGACATGCCGATCCTGATCGACGAGGCGTACCACCACTTCGTTGACGATCCGAACTACGCGACGGCGACGCCGTACATCCTCGAGGGCCGTCCCGTGATCGTGGCGCGCACCTTCTCGAAGATCGCCGCGCTGGCCGCGATGCGCATCGGCTACGCGATCGCCCCTGCGGAACTGGTCCGCAAGATGCGTCCGTACTCGATGAACAGCGTCAACGCCCTCGCCAAGTGGGGCGCGGTCGCGTCACTGAAGGACACCGCCGGCCAGGCCGATGTCCGCAAGAAGATCATCGACATCCGCACCAAGACGGCGCGCGAGCTCGAAGCGCACGGCTACCCGGTGATCCCGTCGCAGACCAACTTCTTCATGGTCAGCCTCGAGGGCCGCACCGTGCAGCCGGTGATCACGGAATTCCGCGACAAGGGCATCCTCGTGGGCCGTCCGTTCCCGCCCATGGTCAACCACCTGCGCGTGTCGGTTGGCACGCAGGACGACATGGACAAGTTCCTCAAGGCCTTCAAGGAAATCTTCCCGAAGAAGACCGCGACCACAATGGCGCGCGGCTAAGCTCCGCTAGCGAATCATCAGGTGTTCGAACAGGAGAGGTGACCTCACGGTCACCTCTCTTTTTCGTACGACGGTTTCCAGCCGCGGCCGCCTGGTGCCCACGTACCACGGCGTGCCGTCTTCGCCGCCATCGTTACCCGACGTGGTGAGGTAGAGATCCTGCACCAGCCCGGCATCGATCAGGCTGGTCGCGGCGTGGCGTCCGCCGATCGCGGAGATGCGATGGATGCCGTGCTCGCGTCGAGCGCACTCCAGCGCCAGCGCAACCGAGTCGCGAATCGGGATCAACGTGATCCACGGCCGTGACCTCAGCTGCCCGGACACCGCTCGTTCGCATCCTTCGCCCGCCAGCAGCAGCACGCGCACGTCAGGCGTGCTGAAGATGCGCGCCGAGAGATCGATGTGTCCAGCGGCCGACAGCACCATCTGCACAAGATGGCGCGGCAGGCCTAGCTCGGCCCGCAGATCCAACATGCCCGGCTGGCTGATGGAAAAAAGCACGTTGTGACCCACCGTGCCCGCCCCAGCCAGCACCGCGTCGGCGGCGACCCGGCTCAGGCCTTCGTAGATCAGGTGCTTGTCGGTCGGTCCGCCGCCAAGCTCCGACGGCTTCTCAGCGCCGGTGTTGCCGTCTCGCGTCTGGACGAACACCAGCGATATCGCCGGCAGCTTCGGCGGCAGTTCATGCACGTAGAACGGCCCGTCGAAGTAGTGCCTGGACCATGCGTTGCCAATTGGCTGGACGGGAAAGGACGCGGAGTGATCCTCGATCGTCACCAGGCGATTGATGGCATCGAGTGACGATTCATTGTTCATTATTTTCAGCAATGCAGGTTTCTTGCCGTGGAGAACGCGACAGACGACTCGGCTAAAATGCTGCTCGTCCATGCAGTCGATTCCGAACGCGTCCGACATCCTGCAGGCGGTGATCGATGCGACGCCTGACGCCATCTTCGTGAAGGATCTCGAGGGCCGCTACGTCCTCGCCAACCAGGCGGCGGCGCGATTCGTCGGGCGAACGCCGTCGGAAGTGATCGGCAAGAACGACCTCGAGCTCTACCCCGAAGAGACGGCCCGGCGATTCATGCAGGACGACAAGGCCGTGCGCGACGGCGGCAAGGCAATGTCGTTCGAGGGTGTCGCGTCGAGCTCGTCCGGCACGCAGGCCTACCTGGTGACCAAGGGCGTCTACCGCGACAAGCACGGCGCCATCCTGGGCATTTACGGGATCTCGCACGACATCACCGAGCTGCGCGCGGCGCAGGATTCGCTCGAGCAGACGCGGCAGGCGCTGTTCCGGTCGCAGAAGATGGAAGCGGTGGGCCAGCTCAC
>DATMJU010000129.1:0-2191 GCA_035553795.1 Vicinamibacterales bacterium | reverse complement strand
GATGGGCGCCGAAAGCCTGCGTCTCGATCACCGGCTCGTCGCGTTCGAACAGAATGACCGGACCGTCAGCGCGACATTCGAGACATCCGGCGGCGGACGTCATGTGCAGTCCGGCGCGATCCTGATCGGTTGCGACGGCGTACACTCCCGCGTGCGAAAGGGGCTCTATCCAGACGAAGGCCCGCCCCGATACCACGGGATCAACCTCTGGCGCGGTGTGACGCGCCACAAGCCATTCGCGACCGGCAACAGCATCGTGCGGATCGGCGCGATGCACAGCACGCTCATCATCTATCCGGTGCGCGACAACATCGACGATCAGGGCAACCAGCTCGTCAATTGGGTCGCCGAAGTCGACAGCGAAAAGGCCACGGTGGCCGATTGGAACGGCATCGCGCGCCTCGAAGACTTCTATCCGGTTTATCAGAACTGGACCTTCGACTGGCTGGATGTCGCCGCCTTGCTGCGCGGCACCCTTCCGATCCTCGCCTACCCGATGGTCGACCGCGATCCGCTGAACCGCTGGACGTTCGGCCGCGTCACGCTGCTCGGGGACGCGGCGCATCCGATGTTCCCGCGCGGCGGAAACGGCGGCGCGCAGGCGATCCTGGATGCGCGCGCATTGGCGCGCTGCCTGGGTGAAGCAAAGGACAATCTGCCCGCCGCGCTTCAGGCCTACGAGGCCGAACGGCTCCCCGCGACCACCAAGGTCGTGCTGCAAAACCGCACGGCTCCGCCCAACCTCATCGTCGACACGGTCGAACAGCGCACCGGCGGAAAACCGTTTGCAAAGCTCGAAGACGTGGTGAAGCCGGACGAGCTGCGCGAGATCTTTGCGAACTACCAGAAGATCGCCGGTTACCACGTCGATGTGGTTGGAAAGAGCAAAAGCAAATAGATCACCGAACAAAAGCGAACGATTAAGACAGGAGAGAAACAAATATTATGGCCGACACCATCACGACCAAGGTTCTGAGCTACGACGGCGCGCGCAAGATCCTCGATGCCGCGCTCGCCAAGGCGAAGTCGATGAACGTGCCGCAATGCATCTGTGTGGTCGATGCCGGCGGCCATCTGCTCGCATTCGCCCGCATGGACGGCGCGTTCGCGATGTCCTTCGACACCGCGCACATGAAAGCCAAGACGGCCGCGTCCTATGGCCTTCCGACCGGCGGCATCGAAGCCGGCATCGACATCAAGCTCGCGATCGCCACACAAGGTCAGCGCATCAATCTGCCGGGCGGCCTGCCGATCATTGTCGACGGCCGCGTGATCGGCGCAATCGGCGTTGGGTCCGGCACCGGCGAGCAGGATCGTCAGGTGGCGCTCGCCGCCATCAAGACGATCGAAGGCGTCAAGGCATTCGAATAATCCGGGCCTCCACATGGATAGCAAGCACACGACGTTCGAAGGACACAAGGTCCACTACTGGGAGGGCGGCTCCGGCTTTCCCGTCCTGATGCTTCATGGTGTCGGGCCGGGCACGTCGATCATGGGCAATTTCGCGCCGGTTCTCGCTCCTCTCAGCGAGCGCCTGCACGTTTTCGCAACCGACCTGATCGGCTTTGGAAACTCCGACCGCAAGAACGCAAGACCCTTCTTTGATGTCGAGCTTTGGGTGCGGCAGGCGGTCGCCATGCTCGATCTGATGCCTCCGGGCCCGGTCGGCATCGCCGGGCATTCGCTGGGCGGCGCGCTGGCATTGAAGGCGGCGGCGCGCTCCTCTCGTATCGTCAAGGTGATGACATCGTGCTCTGTCGGCGCGCACTATGCCGTCACGGAAGCTCTCAACGGATTCTGGTCGCGGCCGGCGGACAAGGCAACGCTTCGGCGCAGCATGGAGCGCATGGTGTATGCGAAAGAAGCGCTCACCGACGAGATGATCGATGATCGCTGGAAGCTGCTGAACACGGCCGGATATCCAGAGTATTTCGGCGAGCTGTTCGCCGAGCCTCGCCAGCGGCTGATCGATCAGGCGGTGTTGTCCGACTCCGAACTGGCAAGCATCAAAGCAAAAGTCGTGATGCTGCACGGCCGCGACGACCAGCCCTGCCCGCCCGATCTCACCACGCTGGTTATCGCGCGCAAGCTGGCGGCTGCCGACGTGCATCTGCTCGGACAATGCGGGCACAACCTGCCGCGCGAGCGCTCCAAAGACTATCTCGCCCACGCCTTTGCGCTGTTCTCATCC
>DATMJU010000128.1:0-4999 GCA_035553795.1 Vicinamibacterales bacterium | reverse complement strand
GTTGTTGATGGCTTCAGGGTAAGTCCAGAGCCCCAGCCCGCCGATGTTGGTCCACCCGTTGGTCTTGTCCCACAGCATGGCGCTCGGGGGGCAGTTGCAACCCAGGTTGGCGGTGACCACGCCGTGGTCGTTGATGCTCGTCGGCTTGACGGACCAGCCCCCTGCGTTGGGGACATCAAGAAAGGTGACGTTTCCCGCGATGACCTGGGCTGACGCGCGGCTCGCAAGGCCGAGCACCGCAATGACGATCGCCGACACCAAGGCGTTTCTGGGGGAGCGCCTCACAGTACCTCCTGTTGAGAGTCGAGTGAGGCGCCAGTATCGGCCAGAACCGCTCCCGGTGGTCTTTAGTTAATTCTTGGCAATCGTCAACCAGCAGCACGAGCGGCGGCATGGCGCCCTTGGCCACGATCTCGCTGACGCTTTGCGCGGTGGCAGCGTCAATCACCGGCGGGCCCGGCTTGAACAGGCCAAGTTGAAAGGTGGATTGTTCCGGATGTTGCACCGTGAGCCAGCGGTAATCGCCGTTCTTCACGTCGGTGTGCACCTTGAACCCCAGCTTGTCCACGTAGAACTGGAGCGCTTCTTCCTGATCGCGAACGTATAAACCTACGACTCCAACGCCTTGACTCACGGCAACCTCCTTAATCTGGAGGAATCTTATCGTCCGCTTTCTGGCGTCGCTTCTCCGAAACTGCGATTGTGAGGTCGGGGCGGAAGGCGGCGGCCAGGTGGCAGGCGGGGACGTGCTCCGGCTGGTAACCGGCGGCCTTTTCCCGGGCCCGCAGTTCCGTCGGCGTTTCTCCCGTGACGTCGCGGAAGGTGCGGCCGAATGTGCCCAGGCTCTTCCACCCGGTCTCGAACGCGATGTCGATGATGGGCCGATCCGTTTCGCGGAGCAGCGCGGTGGCCCGTTCGATCCGGCGGGTCAGCAGGTAGCGATGCGGGGGAACCCCAAACGCGTCCTTGAACGAGCGCGCGAAGTGCGCCTGCGAAATGCCGCTCACTTGCCAGCCGCTCGACCGGCCATTCTTCATGGGAGGCGGCGTCCATCCGATCCTTCGCCCTGAGCAGGCGGCGCAGGAACTCGGGATCGACCGGCGCGGGCTGCTTCACCACTAGTACGTCATCCGCAGGATGCGGCCTTTTTCCCCGGCTCCCCATCCGGTGCGGCCGCGTTTGGCGACGGCGAAAGTGTGGAGGCCGGTTGCGCCCGTGACGGGCGTCCACGTCCGGCCGTCATCCGTTGATTGATCCGCGCCCTGCGGTCCGACCGCAAGGAGCGTCGCCGCTTCGCCGGGCAGGTACGCGACGACCGATCGAAATCCCGACAATCCTTTCATCGTCTTCCACGTCCGTCCGCCGTCATCCGTGACGGCCACGTTGTCGACGGCCTCGGCTTCCTTCGTGTAATCGCCTCCGACGATGACGCCGTGGTTGGCGTCGCGGAATGCGATCGAGAAGATGCCGGTCGAAGATCCGACGGGGATCGGCGTCGGCGCAACAGACCAGGTGCGGCCGCCATCTGTCGAACGCAACACGCGTGAAGTGGATGTGCCGATCCAAACGTGATCGCGGCCGGACACGGCGACGTTGGTTCCGCTCGCGGCGAACGCGCCTTCGTTCTCGAGTGCCGGGGGAAGACCTTCTGCCGGCACATAGGTCCAGCCGCGGCCGCCGTTGTCGGTGCGCAGAATCACGAGCTTGCCATCCACCGAATCACTGAACGCGATGCCGCGCTCGGCATCCCAGAATGCCATCGCGTCGAAGAATGCCTTCGGGTCAGTGTTGGTGAATTGCAGTGTCCACGTCTTGCCGGCATCGGAGGTCTTGTAGATGCGCGAGCTTTCACCGTTGCCAATGCTCAACGCATACGCGACGTCGTCGCTCACCGCGTCGATGTCGCGGAAGTCGAGCTTCTCCGCATTGGGGACGGTCAAGCGCTCCCAGGTTGCGCCGCCATTCGCGGTCCGGACAATGGTTCCGCCGCTGCCGCTGGCCCACGCCACCCGCTCGGACACGGCACTGATCCCGCGAAACCGTGCAGTCACCCCGCTGCGCTGCTCGGTCCACGCCGGCGCCGCCAGCAGCACTGCCATTCCCATAATTGCCACCCGAATCATGGACGCCATCATATGGCTATACTTGCGGCGCGCTGCCTTCGAGAATGCTGTGTTGGACAGACCGATGAGCCGATTCCTGCCGCTCCTGTTCGTCGCCTCAATCGCACTGGCGCCACCGTCTGAAGTTCAGGCTCAAAGCGCGATCGATCAGACCACCCGCCTTGCTTCCCTCGGCCGGGTGTGGGGATTGGTGAAGTACTTCCACCCTGGCGTGACAGGGGGCGGCATTGATTGGGACGCCGCGCTCATCGAGGCCATTCCCCGAGTCAAGGCAGCGCAAACAAAAGGCGCGTTGAATGAGGAACTGCTGCGGCTTGTGCGCGCGGCAGGTCCCGAGCCGCGGTTGGCGGCCGGCGTGTCCGCCGATCAGCCTGAGACCGATCCACACTTTGCGTGGCTCAACGACAGCACGCTCTTCGAGCCTTCGACGATGCAGGCGCTCAAGACCGTTCGCCGAGCGACGGTTCCGCTCACGTCGCGCTACGTGCGGCCGGTTCCCAACGTCTCCAATCCTGACTTCAGCGCCGAGACCGCGTGGACCGGCGGAGCGTTGCCGAACGAGGAGCAGCGCTTGCTCGCCCTCTTCCGCTACTGGAACATCGTCCAGTACTACTTCCCGAGCCGCGACATCACCGATCGGCCCTGGAGCACGGTGCTTGCCGAAGAAATTCCAAGGTTCATCGCCGCGGCCGATGCGCTGACCTACCACCTCGCCGGCGCGGCGCTGATTGCGAGCATCAACGACACGCATGGTTCGACCAGCAGCCCGACGCTGACGGCCCATTGGGGGGTGAACGTGCCGGCGATCCGCACGCGCTACATCGAGTCGCGGACCGTGGTGACGCGGATCTTCGATCGGTACATTGGCGGGGCAGAGGTGCGCGTCGGCGACGTCATCGAAAGCATCAACGGCGTGCCGGTGGATGATCTGCGCGCGCGGATTGCGCCGTACGTTGCCAGTTCCAATCCTGCGGCTTTGCAGCGGGTGATCGACGGCCTGCTGCTGCGCACAACGCCTCCACGCTAACGGTCGTTGTCACGCGCCGCGGCGTGCGCCTCAGCGTGTCGATGCAGACCTATCCGGGGAGCCAGATCGCCAGTGAAGAGACCCTGCTGAACAACCAGCAGCCAAAGTGGCAGATCCTGAGCGGCAATATCGGCTACGTCAACATGGGCTTGCTGATGCAGGCCGACGTGCCCGCGATGATTGCGGCGCTCAAGGACACTCGCGCGATCGTCTTCGACCAGCGGAACTATCCAAACTTCACGCTTTACCTCATCGCGCAGTGGCTCAACCCGGTGGCCAGGGATTTCGTGAAGTTCACGTCGCCCGACTATCGCCGGCCCGGCTCGGTGGAGTGGACGGTGACGCTGCAGGCGGGGCCCTCGGCGCGCCGGCAGGACAACTACAAGGGGCGCGTGCTGATCCTGTGCGACGAGCGCACGCAGAGCCAGGCCGAGTTCACGATCATGGCGCTGCGAACCGCGCCCGATGCGGTCGTGGTAGGCAGCACCACCGCGGGGGCTGACGGCAACGTGTCGCTGATCGAGTTGCCCGGCGCCATTCGTTCGTACATCTCCGGGCTCGGGGTGTTCTATCCGGACGGCTCACCCACGCAGCGGATCGGCATCCTCCCGGACGTGCAGGTACTGCCGACCGTCACGGGCGTTCAGAATGGCGTCGACGAGGTGCTGCAAGCGGCGCTGGCGCTGGTGCCGAGGTAGATTCAGCGCGGAACCTTGATGCGGATCCGGATGCGCGGCGAGCCCACGCGCCGGGCATCGCTGACCCATTCGCCCGGTTCGTGCTGCCGCATGGGCGCCTGCTCCGCAGCGGGTTGTTCGCGGCGGAGCCAGCCGCTCATCTGCCTGATCTCGCCGAGCGCCCGGGTGCACGCGGCCGCGATTGCTGCCACGCCCTGCCTCAGCTGTGTCTCAAGACTCGGCCGCTCGGCGGGAGCCGGCGTCGCCTCGATCGGCGGTGCCGCCGGGCTCGTCTCGTCGGGAAACAGGCGAGCGAATGTGGCGGAGGCTTCCTCGACTGGCAGACCGATCGACTTCGCGTAATCGCGGAAGAACGAGCGCCTGAACAATCCCTTCGGCCATCGGCGGAGATCGCTACGCTCGAGCGCCGCAAATAGATCCGCTGGAATCTTGGTGGCGTTCGAAATCTGAGAAAGCGTGATGCCCTGGCTCTCGCGCGCGGCCTTGAGGGCGCGGCAGAATTCCTGGCAGGAATCGGTGAGCAGATCCACGGCACTCGCTGGCATCCGGTCGGCAGTCCTTGAGCTCACGCGGTGACTGGAGCAATTGCGTTGCCAATGTGATCGAACTGGCGTGCGCCAAGGCGGAGATGCCGATCGAGAAGTTTTGCGTCGATCGATGGAGGAATTTCTACATATCGATGTTTGCATCCGATACGCGCGAGCGTGCCGCGTGATTGCAAGAATCGACTCCGCGACACGAATTTCGTGGGTGCGAACTGTTCGAAAAGAACTATAGTCTAATTCGAGTAACCCATCCGCCATGAAACGACTGACCCGCGACCCCGCCGAACTGCTGCCGCTGAAGCACGCGACGTTTCAAATCTTGCTCGCCCTGGATGACGGCGAGTCGCTGCACGGCTACGCCATCATGCAGGCTGTCTCGGCGATGTCCGAGGGGAAGACGGCGATCCTGCCGGGCACGCTGTACGCGGCCCTGGCGCGGATGGTGGACGAGGGCCTGGTGGCTGAGTCCGAACCTCGCCAGGACGATCCCAGCGGCGGTCCGCCTCGCCGCTACTATCAGCGCACCAGCTTCGGGCGCGCGGTTGCGCGCGCGGAGTCGGAGCGGCTGCGCGTGCTGCTCGACGTCGCCCGGGCGCAGAAGATCAT
>DATMJU010000127.1:0-4487 GCA_035553795.1 Vicinamibacterales bacterium | reverse complement strand
ACAATCTACGACGTCGTCATCGTCGGGTCCGGCGCCGGCGGCGGCATGGCCGCCAAGGTCCTGACCGAGGCCGGTGCCAACGTCATGATGCTCGAGGCCGGCGTGATGTTCGATTCAAGCCGCGACTCGAAGATGATGGCGTGGCCGTACCAGTCGCCGCGCCGCGGCCTGCCGATCCCGGAGCGGCAGTTCGGCGAGTTCGACGCCGGATGGGGCGGCTGGACGCTGGAAGGCGAGCCGTACACTTCAGCACCTGGCGATCGCTTCGACTGGTTCCGGACGCGGATGCTCGGAGGGCGCACCAACCATTGGGGCCGCATCTCGCTGCGCTTTGGTCCGGACGACTTTCGCCGCAAGAGCATCGACGGCCTTGGCGACGACTGGCCGATCAGCTACGACGACCTCAAGCCGTACTACGACAGCATCGATCGCTCCATCGGCCTCTTCGGATCGAATGAAGGCCTGCCGAACGATCCGGACGGCATCTTTCAGCCGCCGCCGAAGCCGCGTTGCTACGAGCTGCTGATCAAGCGCGCCTCGGAGAATCTCGGGATCCGTTGCATCCCGATCCGCCTGTCGATCCTGACGCAACAGCTAGGCGACCGGCCCGCGTGCCACTACTGCGGCCAGTGCGGCCGCGGATGCGCATCACACGCCAACTTCTCATCGCCGTCGGTATTGCTGCCGCCGGCGCTAGCCACCAAGCGGCTGACGATCACCGCGAACGCGATGGCGCGCGAGGTCACGGTCGGCGAGGACGGGTTGGCCACCGGCGTCACGTACGTGGACAAGACCACGGGCCGCGAGAATCACGTGCGCGGCCGCATCGTCGTGATGGCGGCGAGCGCGTGCGAAACCGCGCGCCTGCTGCTCAATTCGAAGTCGACCCGCTTCCCGCACGGCCTTGGCAACTCGAGCGGCGTTGTTGGCAAGTACCTCACCGATACCACCGGCACCAGCGTGCGCGGCTTCATCCCGAAGATGATGAGCGGCGTGCCGCACAACGAGGACGGCGCAAGCGGATCGCACCTCTACATGCCGTGGTGGGGCGACAACAAGAAGCTCGATTTCCCGCGCGGCTATCACATCGAGCTGGGCGGCGGCCGGCGCATGCCGGGCTTCGGCACGCTCGGCGGCGTGCATCTCTATCACACCACTGCCGGAGACGGCGGCCTCGTCCAGAGCGGCGGCTACGGCAAGCAGTTGAAGGATGACTATCGTCGCTTCTACGGAGCCACTGTGGGCTTCGCTGGTCGCGGCGAGATGATCCCGAACGAGAACTCGTTCTGCGAGATCGATCCCACTGTGGTCGATCGCTGGGGCATCCCGGTGCTGCGCTTCCACTGGAAGTGGACCGACCACGAGCTCAAGCAGGTGAAGCACATGCAGGAGACGTTCCGGTCGATCATCCACGAGATGGGGGGCACGCCGATGACGCCGATGCCGACCGAAGCGCAGGGCTACGGTATTGAGCCGGGCGGCCGCATCATTCACGAGGTCGGATGTGTCCGGATGGGAAACGATCCGAAGACGTCGGCGTTGAACAGCAACTGCCAGGCGCACGACTGCAGGAACCTGTTCGTCACCGACGGCGGTCCGTTCGTGACCAATCCCGACAAGAACGTCACGTGGACCATCCTGGCGCTGGCGATGCGAACTAGTGAATACATCGCGAATCAGCGGAAGGGAGGCGCACTGTGAAGCGACGCGACGCCCTCAAGGTCCTGCTTGCCGCACCGGCCGCGACCTTCGCGTTCACGGACGCCGAAGCGACCCAGGCTGCCGCGTCGGCGCAAACCGCTCGCGCGGCCGCCACGGCGAAGCCGTTTGTGCCGAAGTTCTTCACCGCGGCGGAGTTCAGACTCGTCCGCACCCTCGCCGACATCGTCATTCCGAAGGACGAGCGGTCGGGCAGCGCGACCGACGCCGGCGTGCCCGAGTTCATGGACTTCATGATGATCGACCAGCCGGCGCGTCAAGTCGCGATGCGCGGCGGGCTGGCGTGGCTCGACGTGGAATGCCAGCGGCGTTTCGACAAGACGTTCCTGAATTGTGTCGAGGCGGAGCGGACCGCGGTGCTCGACGACATCGCGTGGCCGGCAAAGGCGAAGCCGGAGTTCGCGCACGGCGTGGCGTTCTTCAGCAACTTCCGCGATCTCACCGCGAGCGGATTCTGGACGACGCGGATGGGCATCGACGATCTGCAGTACATGGGCAACCGGTCGGTGAACCGGTGGAATGGCTGCCCGCCGGAAGCGCTCAAAAAACTCGGCGTCAGCTACGAGTAGATGCGCGGCGTTCTCTTCGTGGTGGCCCTTGGCCTGGCCACGACGGCATTCGCCCAGGGAGGCGAATTCCAGTCGATCGTCAGCCGTACCGCCGCGGACAACGTCACGGTGCGGGCGTTTCGGGTAGCCGAGCCGCTGCGCGTGGACGGCCGCCTCGACGAAGAGGCGTATCGCCGCATCGAGCCGATCACCAACTTCATCCAGCAGGAGCCTGATGAGGGCCAGCCCGCCACGGAGAAGACCGAGGCGTGGATCCTGTTCGACGATGAGCATCTCTACATCTGCGCGCGCAACTGGGATAGTCACCCCGAGCGCGAGATCGCCAACGAACTGCGGCGCGACAACAGCAACATCCTCGGCAACGAGAACCTGACGTTTGCCATCGACACCTTCCACGATCGACGCAACGGATACGTCTTCCAGACCAACGCGCTTGGCGCGCTCCGCGACATGGCGGTCACCGACGATCAGCAAAACCAGGCGTGGAACGGCATCTGGCAAGTAAAGACGTCGCGATTCGAGAACGGCTGGACGGTGGAAGTCGCCATCCCGTTCAAGTCGCTGCGCTATAAGGGCAGCGGCCCGCAGACGTGGGGCATCAACCTGCGTCGCCTCGTGAAGTGGAAGAACGAGTTTTCGTACTTATCGCTGGTGCCGGCAGCGCTTGGCACGGGCGGTATCAGCCGCATGGCGTCCGCAGCCACGGTGGTTGGCCTTGAGACGCCGGCGCAATCCAAGAACATCGAACTGAAGCCCTACGCGGTCGCCTCTTCGACGACCGATCGCGGCGGTGTATCACCATTCAACAACCGCGGCCAGGCGAACGCAGGGCTCGACTTCAAGTACGGGCTGACCAGGAGCCTGATCGTCGACGCGACCTTTCGCACCGACTTCGCGCAGGTCGAAGAAGACGTGCAGCAGGTCAACCTGACGCGCTTCAGTGTCTTCTTCCCTGAAAAGCGCGAATTCTTTCTCGAAGGTCAGGGCATCTTCGACTTTGGCGGCGTGCAGGCCGGCAACAGTCCCGGTGACGTGCCGCTGTTGTTCTTCAGCCGGCAGATAGGACTGAGCCAGGGGCAAGTGGTTCCCGTCGTGGGCGGTGTGCGCCTGACCGGCCGTGCCGGCGCGTTCAGCATCGGCGCCTTGAATATTCAGACTGACGACAAGCCCGAAGCCAGGGCCCTCGCGACGAATTTTTCAGCGGTGCGGCTCAAACGCAACCTCTTGCGCCGCAGCAATATCGGCGTCATGGCGACCAGGCGCGGGCCTGCGCTGGGCAGTGGCTCGGACGCCAGCTACACGACCGGCGTCGACGCGACGATGTTGTTCTTCAAGAGCATCAACATCACCAGCTACTACGCGCTGACGAGCAACCCCGATGCGAGCGGTGCAAACGTCACGGGATCGAGCTACCGCGGACGATTCGATTACAACGCCGATCGCTACGGTGCCACTGCCGAGCACATGCTGGTCGATCAGGATTTCCGGCCCGAGGTCGGCTACGTGCGCCGCAGCGACATTCGCCGCTCGTCCGGCCAGCTTCGATTCAGTCCGCGGCCTCGCCGCAGTGCGCTGATTCGCAAATACACGTTTCAGGCCGGACTCGATTACGTGACGGATGCCGATGCGACCGCGCTGCAGAGCCGTGAGCTATCGAGTTCTTTCAGGATCGACTTTCAATCCAGCGATTCGTTCTCCGCCGAAGCGTCGCGGGAGTTCGAGCTGTTGCCGTCGCGCTTTGCCATCGCACCGGGCGTCATCGTCCCCGCCGGCGGCTACACGTACTCAACCGGCCGCATCTCGTACTCTCTCGGTCAGCAGCGGCGCGTGTCTGGCCGCGTGAGCGCATCGACGGGATCGCTGTATGAAGGCACCAAGTCCGACGTCTCGTTCTCTGGCCGGTGGGGCGTGATGCCGCAGTTGTCGCTCGAGCCCAGCGCCACGCTGGCGTGGGGCTCGCTGCCATACGGCGACTTCACGGCCAGGTTGATCGGCTCACGCATCACCGTCACGCCGAGCGCCCGGATGCAGATCAGCAGCCTCGTGCAGTTCAACGTCGACGCCAGGACGATGACATCGAGTGCACGCCTTCGGTGGGAGTACGCCGGCGGCAGCGATCTGTTTGTCGTGTACAGCGACGGTCGCGACACTCAGAATGCCGGCTTCCCGGGCCTGCTGAATCGAACCCTCGCCATCAAG
>DATMJU010000126.1:0-7543 GCA_035553795.1 Vicinamibacterales bacterium | reverse complement strand
CTGTGGATTGTTGTAGCTGAGCGCCGCCGGCTTCTTGGCCGCGGGACGGACCGGCGCTGAAATCTTCGCCTCGCCGCCTTCGCGCTCCACGACCGGCTTCAGCCACCAGAGGTACTTCACGATCTCTTCCTCGATGCGCGTGCGCATGTCCTGGAAGAGGGCGAAGCTTTCCTTCTTGTACTCGACGAGCGGATCGCGCTGGCCGTAGCCGCGCAGGCCGATGCCTTCCTTGAGGTGGTCGAGCGAGTAGAGGTGATCCTTCCACTGCTGATCGACGATCTGCAGCATGATGTCGCGCTCGACGCGGGTCAGGATCTCGCGCGGGACGATCTTTTCCTTGTCCTCGTACTTCGCGACGATCTTGGCCCACATGGCATCGCGAATGTCGTCGGTGCCCATGTCCTCGATGCCGCGCAGGTCGTCTTCATCGAGCGCGAAGGTCTGCTGCAGCTCGCGGGCGAGGGCGGGGATATCCCATTCGTCTTCGTCGACGTCCTTGCCGAGGTACTGCTCGATGCGGTCATCGAACATCTCTTCGGCGGTGGCCATCACGTAGCCGCGGATGTCGCTGACTTCGTCTTCGCTGAGATGAATCTTGCCCTCGAGGATCTCGCGGCGCAGCGTGTAGACACTTTCACGCTGCTTGTTCATCACGTCGTCGTATTCGAGGAGGTGCTTGCGGACGCCGAAGTTCTGCGCTTCGACCTGCTTCTGCGCGCGCTCGATGGCGCGCGAGACCATGCCGTGCTCGATCGGCACGCCTTCTTCCATGCCGAGGCGCTGCATCAGGCCCGAGATGCGATCGGAGCCGAAGATGCGCATCAGGTCATCTTCCAGCGACAGGAAGAAGCGCGATGAGCCCGGGTCGCCCTGGCGGCCGGCGCGGCCGCGCAACTGGTTGTCGATGCGGCGCGCCTCGTGGCGCTCGGTGCCGATGATGTGCAGGCCGCCGAGGTTGACGACTTCCTTGTGCTCTTCCTTGCACTGCGCTTCGAAGTGCCGGTTGATGCGGTCCCAGTCGGCGCGCTTGACCCGATAGAACGAGTCGACGTGGAAGAAGTTCACGTACTCGTCGTCGTCGACGTACTTCTCTTCGCCCTTGGCGACTTTCTCAGCGACACCCTCGTTGAGGCTCTGCTGGCGCGACATGTACTCGGCGTTGCCGCCGAGCAGGATGTCCGTGCCGCGACCCGCCATGTTGGTGGCGATGGTGACGGCGCCCTTGCGGCCGGCCTGCGCAACGATCTCGGCTTCCTGCGCGTGGTACTTCGCGTTGAGCACGATGTGCTTCGTGCCCTTCTTCTTGAGCATGCTCGAGACACGCTCGGACTTCTCAATCGATACCGTGCCGACCAGCACCGGACGGCCTGCATTGGTCGTCTTGATGATGTCGTCGACGATCGCCGCCCACTTTTCGCCTTCGGTGCGATAGACGAGATCGGGCTCCTCGATGCGCACCATGTCGCGGTTGGTGGGGATCGCAATGACGTCGAGGTTGTAGATCTTCGCGAACTCCGCGGCCTCGGTCACGGCGGTGCCGGTCATGCCGGCCAGCTTCTTGTACTTGCGGAAGTAGTTCTGGAAGGTGATGGTGGCGAGCGTCTGGTTCTCGCGCTCGATCTTCACGCCTTCCTTTGCCTCGACCGCCTGGTGCAAGCCATCGCTCCAGCGGCGACCGGGCATCAAGCGGCCGGTGAATTCGTCAACGATGACGACCTGGCCGTCCTTGATCATGTACTGCACGTCGAGCTGGTAGTGGACGTGCGCGCGGAGCGCCTGCTGCACGTGGTGGAGCAGCGGCATGTTCGCGGGATCGTAAAGGCCGCCGGGCTGCAGGCGGTGCGCCAGCAACTGTTCGGCCTTGGCCATGCCGGTTTCGGTCAGCGTCGCGGTCTTGTTCTTCTCGTCGACGACGAAATCACCTGACGCTTCGAGGCGGTCCCGGTCTTCGCCCTTGACCTGGCCCTGGTGCACTTCGCCGCGCTTGAGTTTCGGGATGATCCGGTCGACTTCGTAATAGAGGTCGGTGGATTCTTCCGCCGGTCCTGAAATGATCAGCGGCGTGCGCGCTTCGTCGATCAGGATGCTGTCGACTTCGTCCACGATGGCGAAGTGATGGCCGCGCTGCACCATCGACGCGACGTCGAACTTCATGTTGTCGCGGAGGTAGTCGAAGCCGAATTCGTTGTTGGTGCCGTAGGTGATGTCGCAGCCGTAGGCGACCTGGCGCTGTTGATCGTTGAGGTCGTGCTGGATTACGCCAACGGTCATGCCGAGGAAGCGATAGACGCGGCCCATCCACTCCGAGTCGCGTCGCGCGAGGTAGTCGTTCACGGTGACGATGTGAACGCCCTTGCCTTCGAGCGCGTTGAGATAGGCGGGCAGCGTGGCGACCAGCGTCTTGCCTTCGCCCGTCTTCATCTCGGCCAGCGTGCCGTTGTGCAGCACCATGCCGCCGATCATCTGGACGTCGTAGTGCCGCATGTGCAGCACGCGGCGGCCCGCTTCGCGGACCACGGCGAACGCCTCGGGCAACAGGTCGTCCAGCGTCTCGCCATTGGCGAGCCTGGCGCGGAACTCGGCGGTCTTGCCCTTCAGTTGTTCGTCGCTGAGAGCCTTGATGGCAGGCTCGAACGCGGCGATTTCAGCAACGCGAGGACGTAGCCGCTTCAGTTCGCGGTCGTTCTGCGTGCCGACGATTTTGGTGAGGAGTTGGCCAAACATTATGGGAAGAGGGCGTCAGTCACTCGACTGACTAATCCTCCCATTATACCCACCTTCGCCGAGGCTTCGGCGGCCAAGCAGACTTGCGTAGAGGAGCTTTAGTTCCCGAATCCGTCGCTTACTGCTTGCGGCGCGGGTTGAGGAGGAGCTGCAGCGGATTGAGGATGCGGCCGTTGGCGCGAACCTCATAGTGGAGGTGAGAGCCGGTGGTACGGCCGGTTGAGCCAACCTGGCCGATCAGGTCGCCGCGCTTCACCGCCTGCCCGACCTTCACCTTGAAGGCTGACAGGTGCCCGTAGCGGGTTTCGAGGCCGAAGCCGTGGTCAACGACCACCAGGTTGCCGTAGTTGCCGGCAGCGGACGCGTTGGTGACTTTGCCATCCGCGGTGACGTAAACCGGATCGCCACGGTCGGCGGAGATATCAAGGCCGGGGTGGAAGTCCTTTTCGCCGGTCAGCGGGTCGGCGCGGTTGCCCATGCTCGACGACAGCCACCCGTGGGTCGGCCAGATGGACGGGGTCGCGGCCGCAAGCTGATTGCGCTTGTTGACGTCGCTGCGCACCGAATCGAGGCGATCTTCGAGGCCGGTGAGCAGGTCCTTCAGCAGTCCGAAGGTGTTTTCCGGAGTGCTGAGGCCGGGCGTCATCAGCGCCACGGCGGTATTCGCGGTCGGACCGCCCATCGCGCGGTTCTTCACCACGGCGGGGAGCTTGTCCATCGAGTTCTGGAGTGAGGGGTCGAGTGCGGCCTTCGCGCCGAGATCCGACATCGCCGTCTGCAGCGCGACGATCTGGCCAGCCAGTTGCTCGGTCGCGGCGCGGTAGTTCGCGTTCTCGAGCTCAAGGGTGGCCGCAGTGGTGTAAAGGTTTGAAACGTCGTGCTTGGCCTTGAGGGCCGCGCCGGTGCCGATCAGGATCGGTAGCGTCACAATGGTGACCAGCGCAATCGCCACGGGCTTCACGCTGATGGTGAAGCGGCGCACCACACCAGAGGTGCGGTCGGCCAGGACGAGGGTATAGCGCTTGGACAGCATCAGGAAGAGCCAAAGGCTAACACGCCGTTTGGGGGATCGAAAACCCCAAAGTGCCGCAATGTGCAGCGTTTTCGCCTTATCTTCGCAGGTATTACAGAAGAATTACGTTTGGGGCCGAGTATTCTGCCGGGCCACGAAGGTGGAGCGGGGCTAGTCGGCGCCCCCTGACGTGATAAACAGTGCCTCCTTAGGGGCTTGAACGATGAAACTGCTGGTTGCGATCTTCGCTCTCGGGATTGGCCTCGAAAAGCTGCCGCGGCCTCCGCTTTTGGACCTCACGGCGCCCCTGGAACTCGCCCCTGCGCGCGGAAGAGTCAAGGTAAGAGCAAATTACCTGGTGCAGTCGGGATCGACCATCAGGGGGACCCTGCATGCTTTGGAAAGGATGGGATCCGCGCGCTGGGATATACGAGTCGCTGGCGCAAGCGATCTCCTCGTCCTCGCCGATGACGATGCCATGAGTCTGGAGGCGGAGGGCGTAACAGAGAAGGCAGCGATGCTGGCCTTAACCGAGACTCAGGCCTTTGCGTCGAGGAATCAACCAGGTGCCCTCTATCCCCCGGCGCGCGAGGAGTTCTATAGGTCGGTCTTGCCCGAACTGCTAGAGAGGATCTTGCGGCGGGCCACCCCGGTGCCCGAGGCGTTTCTCAACGGTGCTGCGTCACTGCCTCACATCGCCTTCTCCGCATACACGGGTCTGATGGCCAGGCAAGGCGCTTCAGGAATGTCGGCTGCGATGGCTTTGTCGGGAGCCGCGCGATCAATCGAACGGAACAATGGCAACAGTCTGATAGCCGAGATAGTCAGAGCGCACGACGACGGACAGGCGAAGGTTGCGCTGACCGGCGAGCAGCGCGGTGTGCTGGTCCAACGATTGCGCGATGCCTTACTTGACTCCACGCTGTCGGTTCGCAAGACCGCCATTGAGGCAGTCATGCGTGCTCGCGACGTTGGGGCAGTCCCGATTCTGATTCAGCTCTCAACCACCGACCCCGATGACGGCGCTGGCCTTCCGCCGACCTATCGCTCAGTTAGACGGCTGGCAGCACAAGCGCTCCAACAACTGGCGCCATAGAGGGCGTCACGAAACGCAATGGTGTACGGCGGACGGTCTATTTTCAATGGGTAGCATCGGTGAATCCGGAGCAGGAGAGAACCGTGTGAACAAGGCACTCCTTCGTTTGTTTTGTCCCGCAGTGTTTTTCTTTGCGTCTCTTGGCTCTGCCGTAGCCGAACAGGCGGGTGGCGTTACGGCGGGAGTGAGCGGCGGAGGAAATGTTGTGCGCCCGGCCGCGAGCGACCCCCGCAACGCAATCATGCTCACGCCCGAGGCGTTCATCGCGCTTGAATCCGGCCGTCGCCAAGAGATAGTTCGAGCGTGGGCTGATGGGCGTGCGTCTGGCGCGGGTCCGCGGATTCTTCTACTAATACAGGCGGCCCTCGCTGATCCTGTTCTAGGTGTTCGGAGAGAAGCGGTTCGGTGTCTTCGGCAGGTCGCAAACGCGGCGACTCGCGAGCGCCTGCTGAAGCGAGCTGATGTGACCGACCCTGCATCGCTGCCGTCCCTTTTGGAGAGCTTGATCAAATTGACGGGGGATTCGGATTCAGGACTTCGGGGCGACGCCGCTACGCTGTTGCTTCTCATTCAGCAGCGCCCATCCGAGCAGGTGGAGAGAGTTGCGGTGGCGCGGTTCAGCGAAGAGTCGGACCCGTCGGCCAGAGCAAAGTTCCTGGGCTGATCTCCTCTCGTGCCGCGGATGGATCAGAGGTGTCCAGGAAAATCCTGCTCGATTCACTGGGTGAGGCGGAACATGAGTACGTTCGTGCGTCTGCGATTGGCGAAGTGGTTCGCTTGCGTTTAGCGGTGGCCCTACCGCATCTCTTGAACCTGCTCGACACAGGCACCAATCGGGAGCGCCGACTGGTTGCGGCAGGCTTGGGTGCATATGGAACGTTGTTGAAACCCTATTGCTCGACGCTCCTGAACGTGGTCGCCGTTCAGTCAGACAGCATCACTCGCGCGTCTGTGAGCGACGCGGTCTCACGTCACTGCACTGGTGGTTAGTTCGGCCATCGAGCGCTAGCCGGGCCGCTCGGTGCGAGGCGCTGGACGCGAACCTGGCATGGCGGGTTGCTATGCCCTCAACGTGGAAAATGCATCGGCGGACGATCCTGATATCCCTCGCCATTCAGCGAATTCAAGAAAGCAACCACGGCGTCAACGTCGGCTTGCGAAAGGCCTAGCGGCGCGATCCGTCCGTTCCGGACCTCTGGGTGCCCGCCCCGGTTGTAGAATTCCACCACGTCCTTCAGCGTCGCCAGCGATCCGTCATGCATATACGGCGCGCGCTTGTCGACCTCGCGTAGCCCCGGCGTCTTGAAGGCGCCCATGTCCTGCGGGTCCTTGGTGACCGCAAAACGGCCAGGGTCCTTGAATGTCTTGGTCGCGGGATCCCAGCCGATCCCGATGCGATGGAACAGACTGTCGGAGAAGTTGAAGCCGGTGTGGCAGGTCGCGCACCGACCCTTGAAGAAGAAGATCTCGCTGCCGCGCTGCGCCTCGCGTGACATCGCCTTGCCGTCGCCTCCGTACGTCCAGCGATCGAACGGGGAGTTGCCGCTGCGGCGCGTGCGGACGAAATCCGCGAGCGCCGAGGCGATGCGATCGGCGGTGATGCCGGGCGATCCAAACGCTTCGGTGAAATACCGATCGTAGCCCCTGATACCCGAGAAGCGCGTCACCATCGCGCCGTGCTCGAAGCCCATCTCCTTGCTGTCGGCGATCGGCGCGAGCACCTGCGCCTCGAGCGACGTCGCGCGGCCATCCCAGAAGAATGTTGGTCCTGGATCGCGCGGCTCACCCGGTATGACGGTGCGTGCCGCGAGATTGATGATGCTCGGCGTCTTTCGCGAGCCTTTCTGTCCGCGAATGCCCGTCGCCACCGGAGTCGGCTCTGAGAATGCGAACTCAGGACGATGACAAGTAGCGCAGGAGACCGTGCTGTCGGCCGATAGGCGCGTGTCGTAGAACAGCCACCGGCCGAGACGCGCGCGCGCGGGCGCCGGCGCAGGACTACCTGCAAAGAACTCGTCCATCCCATACGGTGGAGGAGTGGATGGACTGATCGGATTGTCAGCCTCGATCTGCGCCCGCGTGGGCCCGCACGCCGCGGAGAAAAGACCGGCCACGACGATGAGCGATCGAATTCGCACCATCGTGGCCGATTGTATTGGAGTTCGCGACGCCTACCTGGCGAACTTCAGCAACTCGTTCACGAACCGTTCGGGTACTTCCCAGTGCGGGGTATGTCCGACGCCGTCAAGCAGTAGCAGCCGGCCGTTCGGATACTGGCGCGCGAGCCGCGTTTGCTCGTCGACGCTGAACACGTTGTCCTTCGTTCCGCCGATCACCAGCGTCCGTACCGTCGGCCGGACGGAGGCCGGACGATACTCGATGAGCCCGGCGAGCGCCTGCTTCCATACAGCGGCGGGCATCCGCAGGCTGTTCTCGATCGCGGCGGCCATGAAAGGTTCCGGCACGGGAAGCGCCACCGAGCCTCGCTGGAACGCCGACACAAACTCGCGGTCTACGGCATCCATCGCTCGTACGACTTCGCTCAGTTCGGCAACGGCGTTGTTGGCCGCAGTCGCCGCCGAACCGATCAGGACGAGGCTCGCGACCTGCTGAGGCGAGCGGTCGGCAATCGCCTGCGCGACGAAGCTGCCCATCGAGTGGCCGACGACGACGGCGCGCGGGACTTGCAGCGCGTCCATCATCTGCAGCAC
>DATMJU010000125.1:0-3545 GCA_035553795.1 Vicinamibacterales bacterium | reverse complement strand
TGACGCTGCCGGCGGTGGTGCAGGGGCTGGCGATCGGCATGCTGGTATCGCTGCTGTTCGCGCTGGTGCCGCTGCTCGACGTGCGGCACGTCAAGCCGTCCCTGCTGCTGCGCGACGAAGCGCGCAGCCATCGTCCTGATGCGGTGCAGATCGTTGCGACGCTGATCGTTGCCGGCGGCTTGATCGGCATCACCATGTGGCAGGCGGGCTCGATTCGCGTCGGGGGAATCGTCGCCGGAGGCTTTGCGGCGACCGCCCTGGTGCTGCACTTCTCCGGCAGCCTGTTGATTCGCGCGATCTCTCCGCTGGCGCGCTCGAGTTCCTTCGCGCTGCGACACGCCGTCCTGCAATTGAGCCGGCCGGGCAGCCAGATGCGCATCGTGCTGCTGTCGGTCGGCCTCGGCAGCTTCTTCATCATCGGCGTCCGATCGCTGCAGGAGAACCTGGTCGACCAGTTCGCGACGCGCATGTCGGCGGACTCGCCGGACATGTTCCTGCTCGACGTGCAGCGCGACCAGGTCAAGCCGGTTGAGGCGGTGATCGCGCAGCATCTGGATCCGGGCGTCGCGGCGCCCCAGTTGGTGCCCGTGCTGCGCGCGCGCGTCGTGGGCGTCTCCGGCCGCGAGGTCAACCTCGAGAATTACGAGGACGTCCGCGGCCGCGGCTCGCTCGGGCGCGAGTACACCATCACATTCCGCTCGAAGCTGGCCTCGAATGAAAAGATCGTTCTCGGGCAGTTCTGGGACGAGACGGCATCGGCCGAGCCCGAGGTGTCGATCGAACAGTTCATCAACGAGCAGTTCAAGATCAACATCGGGGATACGGTGCGCTTCGACGTGCTCGGCCGCGAGATTTCCGCGAAGGTGAGCAGCGTCCGCCTGGTGGAGTGGTCGGACAGCCGCGCGGGCGGGTTCATGTTCGTGTTCCGGCCCGGGGTGCTCGAGCAGGCGCCGCACAGCTATGTCGGCTTCATGCGCGGCCCGCAGAATGTTGAGCAGCGCGGCCGGTTGCAGACGGCGCTGGTCGGCGTGGCGCCAAACGTATCCGTGATCGACGGCCGCGAAATTCTCGACGCGATCAAGGCGGTCATCGACAACGTCACCATCGCCGTCACCGTTGTCGGCACGCTGGTCGTGCTGAGCGGGCTGATGATTCTAATTGGCGCCGTAGCGATGACGAAGTTCCGCCGCGTCTACGAAGCGGCGATCTTCAAGACGCTGGGCGCCACGCGCGGCTTGATCGCCAGCGTGCTGGTGTTCGAATACGGGCTGCTCGGCATCCTGGCGGGCAGTATTGGCGCCGCAGGCGCGATCGGCCTGACGTGGGCCGTCAGCAAATGGGTGCTGGATATTCCGTTCACGCCGCCATTTGCCATCAGCGCCATCGGCGTCGTGGTCACCGCGCTGATGGTCGCAAGCATCGGTGTCATTTCGAGTTGGGAAGTTCTCCAGCGCAAGCCGCTGGCGACGCTCCGGGCCGAGTAACGACAATCCGCTCGTTGGCGGGATGCACACTACATGGAGGGCCCGGCCACTGCCGGACGGTTCCTAATGGTGGTATCATCATGGTTTAGCGTAGTGACCGTCGAGGCCAGCAGGAGCACGAACTTCATGAACGTCTCGGTCCACAAAGACGCCTTGCTCAAGAAGCGGGCAGAGCTCGAAGATCAAGCGGGGATCAAACCGCTGTCCGACTCGATGGAGCACAACAACGGCCGCCAGGGTGACATGGCGGACCAGGCTGCGGGCAACAACGAAGTCCACATTCACCTTCGGTTGAAGCAGACCGACGCCAAGATTCTCCAGGCTATTGACGAAGCGCTGATGCGCATCGAAAAGGGCACCTTCGGTATTTGCCGCGACTGCGGCGAGCCGATCGCTGAAGCCCGCCTCAAGGCCATTCCGTGGACGCGCGTCTGCATCACCTGCAAAGAAAAGCAGAAGGCCTAACGCCGTGAGCGAACCGACCCTCGCCGCCATGATCCGCGACTTCTATCTCGAGCGCGTCAGCCTGCTGATGCGCCACGAGGACGTCGCGCAGTTGATCACTGACTACGACATCAACAACGCCTACCAGTACATCATCGCGCGCGAGCAGACGCACCTGTCGTGGCTGCAGCACGCGCTGCTCGACCTTGGTGCGCCGCTGGTCAACGACCCGTCGCGCGGTGCGACGCTGTCGGCCAAGGGCGATGCCTGGAAGACGCTGGCGGGCGAGGATGCGCGATCGAACGCGCAGTTCGTCGAGAAGTGGCGCGGCAAGGTCGAGGGCGTCACCCACGCGCGCCACAAGGGCATGCTGAAGGTGGTCCTCGGCGAGATGCTCGAACACAAGCGCCTGTTCGACCAGGCCGCCGATGGCCGCAAGGACCTGATCGGCAAGTCGCTGGAAATCAACGATCACACCGGGGACGTCATGCCGGTGCGTTTTGTCGGAGACGTCTAGAAAGGGCAGCGGGCCGGACGGCCCGCCAAGCATTAGAGTCGCGATCGCCCTCGGCAGCAACCTGGGTGATCGCGAAGCCAACCTCGCCTTCGGTCTCTCCGCGCTCCCCGGCTTCATCACCAGCCTCAAACAATCGACGTGGCACGACACCGAACCGTTCGGTGTGTCGCCCGACCAGCCGCGCTACCTCAATGGGGTGGTGATCGGCGAAACCGAGTTGACCGCGCGCGAGCTGCTGGATCGGTTGCTGGCGATTGAGCAAGAGGCAGGGAGGAAGCGGCCATCGGCGATGGCTCCCCGCACGCTCGATCTCGATCTGATCCTGTATGGGGACAAAAAAATTGAGGAACCGGGTTTAGCGGTTCCTCATCCGAGGTTTCGTGAGCGGCGCTTCGTGCTCGAGCCGCTTGCGGAAGTGGCGCCGGACTGGATTGATCCGGCGACCGGCCGCTCGATTCGCGAGCTGCTTAGTGCGCTGCTTCAGCAGGGGCCGCGGGCGCTGCCGGGCCCTTCTTGAAGATACCGCGCCAGCCTTCTTCGAACAGCGTATACATCGCCGGCACGAACACCAGCGTGATGACCGTCGAGGTCAGCAGGCCGCCGATCACGACGCGGGCGAGGGGCGCCTGCAGTTCGGCGCCTTCGCCGATGCCGAGCGCCATCGGCACGAGGCCGAGCGCCGTGCACAGCGAGGTCATCAGAATCGGGCGGAGGCGGTGCTTGCCGGCCAGCTCGATGGCGGCGCGCAGCTCCATGCCGTCACGGTGCCGCAGCGTGTTGGTGTAGTCGACCAGCAGGATCGCGTTGCTCACCACGATGCCCGCCAGCATGATCACCCCAATGTAGGCCTGCATGCTGAACGGCGTATTGGTCAGCATCAGCGCGCCGACCACGCCGATGGCGGCCAGCGGAATCGAGAAGATGATGATGAAGGGATCGCGCAGCGACTCGTACTGCGACGCCATCACCGTGTAGACCAGCACGATCGCGAGGATCAGCACCAGCTGCAGTTCGCGGAACGAGCGGTTCTGTTCCTCGACTTCGTTGCCGAAGCCGACCGCGAAGTCGCGCGGCACCTGGACTTCATTGAGGCGCGCCTG
>DATMJU010000124.1:0-2095 GCA_035553795.1 Vicinamibacterales bacterium | reverse complement strand
CATCATCGTAGCGGACAGGTTCCGGGAGCGGCTGAACCTCGTGAAGGAATGCGGATACGAGATCGTCGACACGACCAGCGCCACGCCGGTTCCCGATCAGATCGAGGCGATACTCGGAGAACGTGAAGTTGATGCGGGCGTCGATTGCGTCGGCCTGGAAGCTCACGGTTACGGCGAGGATGACCGGGACGAGCACTCGGAAGCGATCATCAATGTCTTGTTTGACATCGTCCGCGCCGGCGGCGCGATGGGTATCCCGGGCATCTATACCAATTTGGATCCCGGCGCGCCGAAGACCGCCATGGCGAAGAAAGGCGAACTTCCGCTCGCCTTCAGCAAGGCCTGGATCAAGTCACCGAAACTCACCGGCGGCCAAGCGCCAGTGATGCACTACAATCGCGATCTCATGATGGCGATCCTGTGGGACCGCATGCCCTATCTGCGCAAAGTGGCAAACACCGAGATTATTTCGCTGGAAGACGCTCCGGCGGCCTACAAGACCTTCAGCGACGGTTCGCCCAAGAAGTTCGTCATCGATCCGCATAACATGCTGAAAAAGGCTGCATGAATGCGCGACGCGAAGCAACATCGACGAGGGAGGGACCGGATATCGGCACCCGCTCTAAAAGGTCGGCTAGCGTCGCGATAGCACACGCCACACACGCCGAGCACCACGCCTGTGCACAATAGGAGTTGGATCATAGGAGTTGGATCATAGGAGTTGGATCATGGCAAGTGAGACACTCGACGGCCTGAAGGTGGCGATCCTGATTGAGGATGGATTTGAGCAGGTCGAAATGGTGGAGCCGCGCAAGGCGCTCGACCAAGCCGGCGCCAAAACCAGCATCGTGTCGCCGAAAGACCAGCGCGTCCGTGCTTGGAAATTCACGGAGTGGGGCGACGAGTTTCCGGTGGACGTTCCCCTCAATCAAGCCAAGCCAGAGGACTTCGACGCGCTGTTGCTGCCGGGTGGCGTCATCAATCCCGACGCCCTTCGCATCGAGCCTAAGGCGGTTGCCTTCGCGAAAGCCTTCTTCGATGCCGGCAAACCGGTCGCCTCGATCTGCCACGGGCCCTGGACCATCATCGAGACCGGCGCAGCACGGGGACGCCGCATGACATCGTGGCCTTCGCTCAGGACCGACCTGAAAAATGCCGGCGCGGATTGGGTGGATCAGGAAGCGGTTGTGGACCGAGGCCTGGTCACGAGCCGCAAGCCCGATGATATCCCCACGGCATTCAACAAGGAGATGATCAAGCTCTTTGCCGAAGCGCGAGGACGCCGTCATGCTGCGTGACGCCACGCGGAGCGAGCTTATGGGCCTCGCGCGCCGGCGTTTTTTTGGTTCCCTCCGACGCGAGGTCGCGGTGATCGGCCAGGGAACTTGGTATATCGACGAGGGCGACCGGAATTCTTCGATTGCGGCCCTGCGCCGTGGCCTCGATCTTGGAATGAACCACATCGACACGGCAGAGATGTACGGCCAAGGTGCATCCGAGGAGGTTGTCGGCGACGTCATCGCGGGCCGCCGCGACGAAGTGTTCCTGGTCTCCAAGGTGCTTCCGCAGAATGCGTCACTGTCGGGGACGCAGGCGGCGTGCGAACGATCTCTCACTCGCCTCAAAACCGATCGGCTCGATTGCTACCTGCTGCACTGGCGTGGCGTCCACCCACTGGAGGAAACGATTTCAGCTTTCGAGACACTTCACCGCGAGGGCAAGATTCTTTCCTATGGCGTAAGCAATTTCGCTGTGCCGGATCTCGAAGAGGCCTGGGAAATAGCGGGGCCCGGCCGCCTGGCCTGCGATCAAGTCCTCTATAATTTGCAGGAGCGCGCCGTCGAGCATGCTGTGCTGCCGTGGTGCGAACAGCACGGCATCGCTGTCACGGCGTACAGCCCGTTCGGACATGGCGGCTTTCCGAATCCGCATTCGGCCGGAGGTCGCGTACTTGCGGACGTCGCGCGTGCGCATGATGCGACGCCGCGCCAAATCGCGCTCGCATTTCTCGCGCTGCACCCGTCGATCTTCGCGATTCCCAAGACGTCTACCGCTGACCATGTTGAAGAGAATGCCGGAGCAGCCGGTGTGCATC
>DATMJU010000123.1:0-4381 GCA_035553795.1 Vicinamibacterales bacterium | reverse complement strand
CTCCATGGTGACGTCCTCGTGCGTGACCGTCTTCACCACATTGGGCCCCGTGACGAACATGTAGCTCGTCCCCTGCACCATGTAGATGAAGTCCGTGATGGCGGGCGAGTACACGGCGCCCCCCGCGCAGGGCCCCAGGACGGCGGAGATCTGAGGCACCACCCCCGACGCGAGGGTGTTGCGGAGGAAGATGTCCGCGTAGCCGCCGAGCGAGACGACGCCCTCCTGGATGCGCGCGCCGCCTGAGTCGTTGAGGCCGACGATCGGCGCGCCGTTGCGCACCGCCATGTCCATGACTTTGCAGATCTTCTCGGCGTTGGTCTCCGAGAGCGAGCCGCCAAACACGGTGAAGTCCTGCGCGAACGCGTAGACCACGCGGCCGTGAATGCGGCCGTGGCCGCTCACCACGCCGTCGCCGGGGATGATCTGTTCCTCCATCCCGAAATCCTGGCAGCGGTGCGTGACGAGCTTGTCCACTTCCTCGAAGGTGCCCGGGTCGAAAAGGCGCGTCATGCGCTCGCGCGCCGTCAGCTTCCCCTGTTCATGCTGCTTCTTGAGCCGCGCTTCCCCGCCTCCAAGCTCGGCGAGCCGTTCACGTTCCTTGAGTCGTTCGATGGGATTCATAAGGATCGACGAGCCTAGCGGTTCGCCGCTACGCACGGATTGGACAACGTGCCGACGCCTTCAACCTTCACCTCGATGCGATCGCCTGGCGTCAGCGGGCCGACGCCCGACGGCGTGCCGGTGGTAATGATGTCGCCGGGATCGAGCGTCATGAAGCGGGACACATGCTCGACGAGGTACGGCACCGGGAAAATCAGCTCGCGCGTGTTCGAGTTGTGACGGCGCTGGCCGTGGAAGGGTTTGTCAATGGCCAGCGCCGACGGATCGAGCCCGACCGCGATGCAGGGGCCAATCGGGCAGAAGGTGTCGAAGCCCTTCGCCCGTGAATACTGCACGTCCTTCACCTGCAACTCACGGGCGGTGACGTCGTTCAGGCAGGTGATGCCCAGCACGTAGTTCATCGCGTCCGCGGCCTTCACGTGCGAGGCGCGCTTGCCAATCACCACCGCCATCTCAGCTTCGTGCTCGATGCGCCCGGCCCACGCGGGGATCCTGATCTCGTCGCCCGGACCAATCACCGCGCTACGCGGCTTCAGAAACACCAGCGGCTCCGCCGGCAGCTTCTTGTTCATCTCCGCCGCGTGATCCTTGTAGTTGAGGCCGATGCACACCACGATCGACGGCGTCACCGGCGGCAGGAAGGCATGGTCGCCTTTCGGCACCGCCTCACCCGCCGAGTACAGCCCGAACACATCACCAACGAGCCAGAACATCTGCCCGTCACGCTCGACGGCGTAACGGCCGTCGCTGCCTTGCTTGATCTTGTAGATGCGATCCATCTGATCCCTGATCCCTGATCCCTGATCCCTGACTATTGCCTTGCCGTTTCCTCTGCGCGGTTCGATTGCGGGCTGACGTTCTGCGGCACGGCGCGATCGACGGCAACCACCGCATAGACGTAGCGCGTCCCCGGCTTGACGGTTTCATCGCGGTACGACGTCAGCGTCACCGGCTCAGTCGTGATGGCCTGAAGTGTGTCACCTGGCGCTTCGCCACGCAACACGATGTAGCCCGCGAGATCGCTCTCTGTGTTTGGATCCCAGATCAGGCTGATCACGCCGGCTCCGCCGATTGCCGCAAGCGAGCGTGGCGCTGCCGGCGGAAAAGTGTCTTGCGGCGTGATGCAGGTGGTCGGTGACGCCGGCCCGATCACCGTTACGCCGGACACCTGATCGACCGGCCGCACCTGGAAGCAACGCTGAGCGCCAAACGCCACCGGCCTGATCACGAACTCGGGCTCGAGCACGGGCAGCGGCGTGATCGGCGTCGGCAGCGTGATGGCGAATGGATCCGGCGGCGCGGTGGCGGCGGCCGTGTCGGGCGACGCGGGCGACGTGTTTGCCGACGTCACGTCGTACACGTGGTACGTGGTCGGTTGGGAGTTGAAGACCAGCGACTTGGCTGGCAGCGGCGGCAACGGCGCCGGGACGCTCGGCGTCAGGTTGCCGGGCGTCACGTTCGAGGGTGTCGCGTTGGCCAGCGTGGCGGGCTTTACCGTCGGCGGCGGCACGAACGTGGCGGTGCGCGCGTCAGGCGATGGCGCCCAGGTCATCGTCAAGTCGGTCGCGGTGTGCGTAATCACTGGCGCACCAGGGGCGGAGCTGCCATTCTCGAGCGGCAGCGAAACCGGCGTAGACGGCGCGCTCTCGCGGCCGCGCGAACTGACACCCACCACGAAGTAGTGCCGCTTCGGCGCCTGCTCGGCCGCGGGTGTGACCACCGGCCCGAGAGGCACGGCAATCTCCCCGGTCTCATCCGGCGGCACCGGTTTCAGTTTTTCATCGGTCGGTAGCTCAACCGGCACGCGCGCTTCAGCCGTGAGCGTTTCCTGGACCACGACTGTCGCGCCCTGGTCGACACCGGGCGGCAGCGGAATCGGCGGCGGCTCCGGCGCGCCTTCTGGCAGGGGCGGCAAAGGGGGCAAAACCGGACGCACCGGCAGGGTGGCGATGAGCGTCGCGACTTCGCGTTGTTCTTCGTTCGCGGGAGCGACATCCGAGGTCACCGCGTAGACCTCGAGGCCGCTAATCGCGGCAGGCTTCTGGCCATCCGCATTGGTGGCGGGCACCGTGAACGACAGAAACACATCGTCGCCGATTCTCTGCGGCGTGACGGCTGCCACGGCCGCCGGCACGCGCACGAACGGCGCGAGGGGCGGACCTTTCTGACCACACGCGACGCTGGCGCAGACGATCGCCAGCATGACCAGCACTCTCATTACAGGATGTAACGCGACAGGTCTTCGTTTTTGACAATGTCCGCAAGCATGCGGCGGACGTACGCCCCGTCGATGGTCACCGCCTTGTCGGTCATGTCCGGCGCCTCGAACGACACCTCGTCGAGCAGGCGCTCCATCACGGTGTGCAGCCGGCGCGCTCCGATGTTCTCCGTTCGCTCGTTTACCAGCGCCGCAAACTCCGCGATCGACGCCACCCCGTCGTCAGTGAAGTTGAGGTCCACGCCTTCGGTCGCCATCAGCGCGATGTATTGCTTGATCAGCGCGCTGCGCGGCTCGGTGAGGATGCGCACGAACTCTGCCTGGCCCAAAGGCTCCAGCTCGACGCGGATCGGGAACCGGCCCTGCAGCTCTGGAATCAAGTCCGACGGCTTTGAAACGTGAAACGCCCCGGCGGCGATGAACAGGATGTGATCGGTCCTGACCATGCCGTGTTTGGTGTTGACGGTGGTGCCCTCGACGATCGGCAGGATGTCGCGCTGCACGCCTTCGCGGCTCACTTCCGGGCCGTGACTGCCCTCGCGCCCGGCGATCTTGTCGATCTCGTCCACGAAGATAATGCCGGCCTGCTCGACGCGCTCAACCGCCGCACTGGAGACCGCCTCCATGTCGATGAGCTTCTGCTCTTCCTCGCCGGTGAGCCGCTCACGCGCCTCGGCCACCGTTACGCGGCGCCGCTTCGATCGGCCCTGGAACAAACCCGGCATCATGTCGCGCAGGTTGACGCCGACTTCTTCCATCGACGACCCGGTGATCAATTCGATCGACGGAAAGGATTTCTCCTGCACGTCGAGCTCCACGATCCGATCGTCCAGCTTGCCGTCGCGCAACTGCTCGCGCATGCGCTGGCGCGTACCGCCCATCTCGTCGCGGATGCGGCCGGGGTCTTCGTCCGGCGCCGCCGGCCTCGGAGGCAACAGCAGGTCAAGCAGTCGCTCCTCGGTGTTGAGTTCCGCCTTGCCGCGCACTTCCTCGATGCGCTCTTCGCGCACCATGTTCACGGCCAGCTCGACGAGGTCGCGGACCATCGACTCCACGTCGCGGCCGACGTAGCCGACCTCGGTGAACTTCGACGCCTCGACCTTGATGAAGGGCGAATGCGCCAGTTTGGCAAGCCGCCGCGCAATCTCGGTCTTGCCCACACCGGTGGGGCCAATCATCAGGATGTTCTTCGGCGCGACGTCTTCGGCCAGGTCGTCCGGCAGCTTCTGGCGCCGCATGCGGTTACGCAGCGCAATCGCCACGGCGCGCTTCGCCTTGCCCTGTCCGACGACGTACTTGTCGAGTTCGCCGACAATCTCGCGGGGGGTCAGCGAATCCACGCTGGTCTCGGTGCGCTCAGGCAAGGTAATAGCCATCACAGTTCTTCGATCGTGAGATTCGAGTTGGTGTAAATGCAGATCTCGGCGGCGACGGTCATCGCGTGCTGCGCGATGTCGCGCGGCGGCAACGTGGTGTGACGCGCCAGCGCCTTCGCGGCGGCCTGCGCAAACGCGCCACCGGAGCCGATGCCGATGATGC
>DATMJU010000122.1:0-6564 GCA_035553795.1 Vicinamibacterales bacterium | reverse complement strand
AGTCCGGGCCGCTTGACGGCGTAGTCGCTGAGGTCGGCGTTGCTGTTCGCCGCAACGCCATCGAACCGCGCGAGGCGGCGAAGGATCAGCGCGAAGCCCGGAGCGCCTGCCGAGACCAGCGCCGCGATGTCCGCCTGCCGGCCGCGGCACTCGATGTAGTTCTCCCGCAGATGCAGCAGGTGACTCTTGACCAGCGTCTCGCACTCGCGCCGCAGGTCTTCCGTCCTGATCGACAAGCCGGCGAACGGATCGGCGCCGTAGATCAAGCGGCGCGTCTCGAGGATCTCGCCGTACTCGATGGGGAACGCATCGAGCGAGCCGGCGAACTCGTCGCGCGTCAACAGCAGCGGCGTCGCGCAGCCGGCGCGATCCCAAGCGGCGGCGTGCGCCGCGCAGCGATCGAGATCGTCGGCCGTGATCGCGCGCACCAGCGCGAGGCTCGGCGCCGGCGTCGCGCCCGGTTGGCCGTACGCCACCACCGCGAGGAGCCGGTCGCCGAAAATGTTCTGGAGATCGAGCAGCGCGGCGGTCAGAGGACCGCCGTCAGAGGTAGCCATCTCTTATAGAATACGTCGCGTCAGGTCCAACCGTTCGCCTATGCAGCTTCGCGAGATCAATCTGGGATGTTTCGGCGGCGGCACCGGCTTGCCGAGCTTGCTTGGCGGGCTCAAACGCAACCCGTGGCTGCGGCTGAACGCGGTCGTGACGATGTTTGACTCCGGCGGCAGCTCGGGGCAGTTGCGCGACGAACTGGGCGTGCTCCCCCCGGGCGACGTGCTGCGCTGTGCGCTGGCACTGTCCAGGAACGAAGGCGAGGCCCGCCGCGTGCTGCTGGCGCGGCTGCCGACACTCGAACACGCCCGGCTCGGCGGTCACACGGGCGGCAACCTGTTGCTGTCCATGATGGAGCGCTACAGCGGCGACTTCCTCGCTGCCGTGGATGGACTTCGCGCGTTGCTGGGCTGTCGCGGCTTCGTGTGGCCGATCAGCGTCGAGCAGGCGACGCTCTGCGCCGAATATGCCGACGGCGAGATCACGCGCGGCGAGGTGGAAGTCGACCAGGGCCACGCGCGCGGCCATCACGTCACGCGGGTCTGGCTCGAGCCCGCCGCCCCGATTCATCCGTCAGTCAAGAAGGCCATCACGTCGTTTGATGCGGTGGTGATCGGTCCCGGCAGTTTCTTCACCAGCCTGATGCCGACCTTGCTCGTGGACGGTGTGGCTGACGCGCTCGCCTCGGTGAAGGGCCCGATCGTCGTGGTCAGCAACCTGCTGACTGAAGGCCATGGCATGCGCAGCTTCACGGCGGCAGACGAAGTCGCGTGGGTCAGCAAGACCATTGGCCGGAAGGTCGATGTGGTCATCGCCAACCAGGGGTCGCCGTCGAAGGACGCGCTCGATCGCTATTCGGCGGAAGACAAGCGCCCGTTGCCGCTCGGCACGCTCGACGCCGGCACCGAAGCGGTCGTCGGCGACTTCTGGCGATCCGAGATCGCGCGTCACGATCGCCAGCGCCTGTCGTACGCGGTGTGGTCAGT
The DNA here is from genome assembly GCA_035553795.1 of Vicinamibacterales bacterium. Lineage (GTDB taxonomy): Bacteria > Acidobacteriota > Vicinamibacteria > Vicinamibacterales > UBA2999 > 12-FULL-67-14b. The sequence continues at coordinate 5,026 of DATMJU010000122.1, read as the reverse complement.
GCTGTCACAACGGCTGCTGGCCTGATCCATGCCCATCCCGCGCGGGACGCGCATCGGGGTCAACGAGGTCATCGCCCTGATCGGCGTTGGCGGCATGGGCGAGGTGTATCGCGCCCGCGATACGCGCCTTGGCCGCGATGTCGCGATCAAGGTGCTCGCCAATCGCCTCAGTAGCGACGCCGTCGTCCGCGCGCGCATCGAACGCGAGGCGCGCCTGCTCGCCTCGTTGAATCATCCCAACATCGCGACCATCTACAGCGTCGAGGAATACGAAGGCTCGCCGGCGATCGTCATGGAGCTGATCGAGGGCGAAACCCTCAACGTGAAGCTGATCGACGGAGCGCTGCCGGTCGACCAGGCGATGGATATCGGACGGCAGGTGTCCGCGGCGCTGACCGCTGCGCACGAGCGCGGCATCGTGCACCGTGATCTCAAGCCCGCGAACATTCACCTGCGCCCTGACGGCACGGTGAAGGTGCTCGACTTCGGCCTGGCAAAGGCGGTGACGCAGAGCGACACGCGCCTCAGCACCCCGAGTGTGACCACCACGGGATCGATCATCGGCACGGCGTCATATATGAGTCCGGAACAGGCGCGCGGGCTTGAAACCGATCACCGGACCGACATCTGGTCGTTCGGCTGTCTGCTGTTCGAATTGCTGACCGGCCATCCGGCGTTCAACGGCGCGACGCCGGCCGACACGCTGGTGATGGTGTTGAAGTCTGAACCCGACTGGTCGCGACTACCCGCCGCCACGCCACCACGTGTCCGGACACTGCTCGAGCGGTGCATCGAGAAAGATGTGGCCAATCGCCTCGCCGACCCTCGCGACGCCGGTATCAGCGGCCCCTCGCGCGTCGCAGCGCCGCGGCGATTCTACCTGCCGCGCCAGGTGCGATCGCGCGCGTTGACGACAGGGGCGATCCTGGCCACATCAGCGGCGCTGGCGTGGGTGGTGTGGACCCTGATCGACCGCGATCCGCCCGAGGCGCCGCTCAGGAAGTTCGAAGTCATCGCCGCCGGACTTGGGGATGATCCGTACGCGTACTCGGATTCGGTAGGACCGGGGGCGGGCGTGGTGATTTCCCCGGACGGGCAACGGATCGTGTACCCGGCGTCGGGCCGATTGTGGGTCAGAGAACTGAGCCAGCTCGATGCGCGCGAACTCGACGGCACCGCTACGGCCGGCGCGCCAAGCTGGTCGCCTGACAGCGAGTGGGTCGCATACGCGGTTGGGGATCAACTGCGCAAGTCGCCGATCACCGGCGGCCCCGCGGTCACCATTGCGACACTGACCGGACGCTTCATCGATGGCGCCGGCGCCGGATGGCTGCCTGGCGGTGACGTGTTCTATTCCGCGGGCAACGACGGCGTGTGGCGCGTCTCCGCTGGCGGTGGCACGCCGGAGCAGGTGATCGACGTCGAAACCGGTTTGCTCCATTACCGCGACGTCAGCACGGCGGGCGGGCGCGTGCTCTTCGTGTCCCGTCATATCAACGGCGACAGTTCGATTGACACGATTGAGGCCGGCAAGCGGCAAACCCTGGCCGGCCCCTTTCAAGGAGTCCTTCGTCATCCGACGTACTCCCGCACCGGCCACCTGATTTATCAGCGCGTCGACGCATCACCGGGCATCTACGCCGTGCCAGTCGACCCGGCGACGTTTCGTCCGGTCGGCGATCCGTTCCTGGTCGCCTCGCGTGGTCTTCGCCCGAGCGTCGCGGCCGACGGCACGCTGGTCTATGTCACGGACGATCGGTGGGGACTGCGGCGCATGAGTTTCGTCGATCGTGCCGGCTCGGTGGTGCGAGACGTTGGTGAGCCGCGCGCCATGGTCGTCCAGCCCACGGTTTCTCCGGACGGCACCCGCGTCGTGTTCCTGTCGAAGGTCGAGGATCGCGATGAGCTGTGGATGCTCGACGTGGCCAACGGCGTTGAGCGGCAACTGACGCACACCGGAACGCGCGGTGATCCAGCGTGGTCTCCTGATGGAGCGACCGTGTATTTCAGTTGCGGCGCGAGCGGCAAAGAGGGCGGGGTGTGCCGGCTGAATGCCGACGGCAGCGGATCGCCGACGATCGTCGTGCCCGGTGCCAGCCAGCCCAATGCGACGCCTGATGGCCGCTCACTCACGTACATCCTGCTCGCGCCCGCAACCCGCACCGACGTGTGGTCATCACCGCTCGATGGGTCTTCGGCCGCCCGGGTGATCAGGCAGTCCCCGGGATTTGACTTCCATCCCCGCGTGTCGCCGGACGCGCGGTGGATTGCCTTCGCGTCCACCGAAAGCAAGCAGTCCGAGGTCTACGTCGCAGACTATCCCTCGGCGCGCCGGCGTTGGCAGGTCTCGACGGCCACCGCCGCGCACCCGCGATGGCATCCACGCGGCGGCGAACTTTTCTTTGTGGACGGTGATGGACGCCTGCAGTCGGTCAGAGTTGGCGAACAAGGACCGTTGTCCAAGGCGGCCGTGACACTAGATGGCGCCGCGTTACGTTTGCACATCACTTCTGGATATTCAGTCAGTGCCGACGGCGAATCGATCCTCACCGTTCGTGATGCCGAGCGCGGCACTACCAAGCCGAGGATCACGATCGTCGAGAACTGGTTCGCGGAATTTGCCGCGCAGAAATGATCGCTTCGGCTTTCGTCTCAGCGTCGCGTGTGCGACACTGAGCGCTCATGTCGATCCCGCGCGGCACGCGCATCGGCGTCAACGAGGTGCTCGGCCTGATCGGATCGGGCGGCATGGGAGAGGTGTATCGTGCCCGCGATACGCGCCTGGGCCGCGACGTCGCGATCAAGGTGCTCGCCAATCGCCTCACGCAAGACTCCATCGTCCGCGCGCGCATCGAGCGGGAGGCGCGGCTGCTGGCCTCGCTCAACCATCCCAACATCGCCACGATCTACAGCGTCGAGGAATACGAAGGTTCGCCGGCGATCGTCATGGAACTGATCGAGGGCGCAACGGTTGCGGCCAAGTTGTTCGAAGGGCCGCTGCCGGTTGACCAGGTCGTCAATATCGCGCGGCAGGTCTCGGAGGCGCTGACCGCCGCCCATGACCGCGGCATCGTGCATCGCGACTTGAAGCCGGCCAACATCCACCTGCGGCCAGATGGCACGGTGAAGGTGCTCGACTTCGGGTTGGCCAAAGCGGTCACCCAGACCGATACGCAGATCCTCAGCACGCCGTCGGTAACGACGACGGGATCGATCATGGGCACGGCGCCCTACATGAGCCCCGAGCAGGCGCGCGGGCACGAAGTCGATCGGCGCACGGACATCTGGTCGTTCGGCGCGACGATCTACGAGCTGTTGACCGGCAAGCGCGCCTTCTACGGACCGACTCCGGCCGACACCGTGGTCGCGGTGCTGAGCAGCGAACCGGATTGGGACGCGTTGCCGGCGGACACGCCCGACGGTCTGCGCGCATTGCTGCAGCGCTGTCTCCAGAAGGATATTCGCCACCGCCTTCGCGACCTTGGCGATGCGAGCTTTGACTACGGCGTGACCAACCCCGCGTTTGTCGGCGCCATCGCTACGGCGCGATTCCAGCGCAGCAAGCGCACCCTGGCGCGCTGGGCCTCGATCGTTGCGTCGATTGCCGCCATTGCTGGCGTGATCGCCGGCGGCATGTGGCTGTTCGATCGCAATCGCGAATCGGCCGCCGGCACGCTTCGCAAGTTCGAAGTGCAAGCGGAGGGGCTCGGCGACGAACCGGCGACGTTTGCCGGGGACACGGGTCCTGGCGCCGGCGTCGTGATTTCCCCCGACGGCCGCCGCATCGTGTATCCCGCCAAGGGAAGACTCTGGGTCCGTGAGTTGAGCCAGTTGGAGTCGCGTGAGCTCAAGGGCACCGACAAGGCCGTGGCCCCCGCCTGGTCGCCAGACAGCGCCTGGGTCGTCTACGTTGTTGGCAATCAGCTGCTCAAGTCACCGGTGAACGGCGGCCCTGCCGTGCAGGTGGCGACGGTGGCCGGCAATTTCGTGGAGCAGGCCGGCGCGGGATGGTCAGCGGACAACCAGATCTTCTTCACGCTCGGTAATGGCCCGCTTTGGCGCGTGAGCGCCGATGGAGGCGATCCGGCATCAGTCCTCGACGTCGAGCAGGGGATCCTGGATTACCACGACATGACCATCGGCGGCGGCAAGCCGCTGTGGGTATCGCACTACACCAACCAGCAGCACTCGATCGACACCATCGAGAACGGTGTCAGGCAAGTGTTGTTCGGGCCCGTTGCGCAGGTGATCCGGCACGCGGCGTATTCGAAGAGCGGTCACCTGGTCTACCAGCGCGTCGGCACCAATCCTGGTGTCTGGGCGGTGCAGGTCGATCCGCGCACGCTGCGCCCGCGCGGCGAGCCGTTTCTCGTCGCCTCCGGTGGGTTGCGCCCAAGCGTCGCGGCCGACGGCACGCTGGTGTACGTCACGGACGAGAGCTGGGGACAGCAGCGCATGAGCTTCCTGAACCGCAGCGGTGCCGTGATTCGCGACGTCGGCGAGCCGCGCCTGCCGATGCGGCATCCGGCACTGTCGCCGCGCAACGATCGCATCGCGTTCGTGGCGCCGACCGGTGAGCGCGACGACTTGTTCGTGATGGATGTCGCCACGGGCACGCCGACGCGACTCACTTTCAACGGTGTTCGTGGCGATCCGGAATGGGATCGCGACGGTTCCCGGATCTTCTTCAGCTGCGGCGCCACCGGCAGGGATGGAGGCGTCTGCACCGTCGGCGCGGACTCATCGAGCGAGCCGGTCGTGCTCGTGCCGGGCGCGAGCCAGCCTGCGATCGCACCGGACGGCAAGTCGCTCGCGTACATCCTGCTCGAGCCAAAGACGCGAACGGACATCTGGGCCGCGCCGCTCGATAAATTGTCCCAGCCGACGTTGATCAGGCAAACGCCGCAATTTGATTTTGGTCCGCGCATTTCTCCCGACGGCCTGTGGATCTCGTATGCATCGAGCGAAGCGGGGCAGCCGCACGTGTTCGTCGCCGACTATCCGCAGGCGCGCCGTCGTTGGCAGG
>DATMJU010000121.1:0-4197 GCA_035553795.1 Vicinamibacterales bacterium | reverse complement strand
AACCGAGCCCGCCAGCCACGACGAAGGCGCCGCGCCACCCATAATGGGGCGAGACGAGATTGACAAGCCATGGAGCGAGCGCCGCGCCGATGCTCAAGCCGATCTGGCTGAGCGACGCGCCGAGCGCGCGCTCCTTCGGATTCAGGTAAAGCTGTCCGGCCTTGCCGGTGGATGGAATACCCGCCGCTTCGCCGGCGCCCAGCACAAGACGTGCGGTGAGCAGGCCCGCGAAACTCGACACTAGGCCCGTCGCGACGCCTGCCGCTGACCACAGGCCGATCGCCCACGGAAAGCCATTCCGCAGGCCGTAGCGATCGAGAAACAGGCCCATCAGGGGCGAGGAGACCGCATAGGTGATCGAAAAGAGCGACAGCATCTGGCCGTAGTCCGCGCTCGTGAAGCCGAACTCCGACTTGAGCGTTGGCACCACGGCGGCCAGAATCTGCCGATCCAGATAGTTCAACGCGCTCGAGAGCATGAAAAAGCCCACGACGACCCATCGCAACGTTGCCATGTTCATTTGAAGCGGATGACCGCGACCTCACTCGTCTTGCTGAAGTACTCGACTTCCAGCGCACGTGGAGGCCGCTGAACGCCACAGGCGAGAGTAGCAGTATTCGACCCGGCAATGGTGACTTTCGCGGGGTCGCTCATTCTCAACAGGACGGCCTTGCCGCTGCTCGCGACATGCAGCGTGAGCCTCGTGCCCTGACAATCGACGCGTGTGAGCGTCCCGGAGATCGTCTGATCACCGCGAGTGCCTTCCCACCATTGATCCAGTTTCTCATTTGGATCGCGCGGCGCCTGTGCCGCATTCGCCTTGGACTCGAGGGCGCGGATGCTCGCGATCGCTTCGTTCTTCAGCCGCTGGATCTCGCGCTCCTTCGCCAACTGCGCTTCGCGGCGCGCCTGCTCTTCGGCTTCGAGGCGCGCGTCGGTGAGCTCATTGCGGCGGGCGCGAATGCGCTCGCGCTCGGCGGCATCCGTCGCGGCGCGGAATGCCGACGCCCATGCCTTGTCCGCATCGGCGAAGCGCTGATAGCTGGTCATGAGCGTTGCGAACTCCGTCCATAACTCCGCGTCGCGCGGCGAAAGTTCAGCGGCTTTCTTGAGCAGGCCTGCCTTGCGGCCCGCATCGGGTTCCAGGGCGGCGGCCTTGCGATACGGCAACGGCCAATCGGGCTTCAGCTTGATCGCCTCGTCGAACTTGCCAGCCTCGTGCATGCCGATCGCCGTGCCGGCGGCAGATGGCACAGACAGCCATCGCGCGACCCGCGCATCGTCGCCTTCGCGCGCCGTGAAATCGGTGTTGATGTTGACGGGCTTGCCGGCAATATCGGCCGTCGGCACGACCTTTGCCGCCAGATGCACGGCCGCTTCATGTTCAAAGTCCGCGCGCGACTTACCGAAGGAGTTTCGCAGTGCGACATCGAACTCGATGCCCTTTTCGAGATTCGCGAGGAGCGGCCGGAGCCTCCCGCGATAGTCTTCGCTGGTGGCAAGCAAGTGGAGCCGCGCCCAATCGAGATCGGGCTGCGGCGGCGCTTGCCCGAGGATCACATGCGGACCGGAAACCTCGGCAGTGGAAAGCAGGCTCACAAGTCCCCGCTCGATCTCCGGTGGCATGCGGCCCAAGTTGTCGTCCACGAGAATTTGCGTGAACTGCCCCGTCCAGGCGGCAGGGACGCTGTCCTTGTCCGAAAGCAGCCCGACCCAAGCGTCATTCTGAAGCCGCAACGAAGGCCACGTCGTGCCGCGTGTCACGATGATCCGAACGGGCCATAGCGTGCGTGGTTCTTGCTTACCGGTGAACTGGGCAAAGACCCAACGCAGTTGCTCGAAGTGATTGAGCGTCTCACGCGCCTGCCTCTTGTCGCGGTCGGTGTGGACCTCGAACGGACCCGACCGGTAGAAGGTCCAGTCGGCCGCCGCGAGAATCGAGAGGGTGAAAACGGAACTCAGGAGCCGGGTCAGCACTCGACCGCCATGTTACCAACTCGAAAGTTTCGCCTCGCTCCATGCGCGCGCCCGAGTGCGGGCGTCTACTTGGCGATGCCCGTGCGCTGTGCGTAGTTACCGACAACCGCTTTACCGGGGTTGACCCCCGCCACCGTCTTGCCATCGCGCACCACGGCGACGCCATTGACGATCACGTGGTCGATGCCGCGCGAGAAGCTGAGGCCCTTCTCGAAGGTTGCTGTGTCCCGTACCGTGTCTGCGTCGAAGACCGTAATGTCAGCGTCGGCACCCACCTTGATGCGGCCCTTGTTCCGCATCTGCGGCGACATGGCTTCGAGCCGTTTCGCCGGAAGCAGTGTCATCTTGGCCAGCGCGTCCATCAGCGGCAGCGTCTTCTCTTCGCGAACATAGAGGCCCAAGACGCGGGAGAACGTGCCGGCACTGCGCGGGTGCGCGCCGGGCGCGTAGGGCATGCCGTCGCTTGCGACCATCACCGCTGGCGACGACATCGCGCGCCGAATCCACTCCGGCTTCATCATGTGCATGATCACCACGCCGCCTTGTTTGCGATACTTCTCGAACGTCTCCTTCGTCAGGCGCTCCGCGGTGTTCTGCCATTGCACGTCGCCGTATGTCATGCCGAGGCGCTCTTGCCAGCCGTCATCGAAGATTGTCGACTCGATAAATGTCGACGCGGCCGTGTACGGGTAGGCTTCCGTCGTAACGTCGAGTCCGCGCTTACGCGCGCCGTCGATCAGGTCGAGCACAAACGGAAGATTCCCCAGGCTCATGCTGTTCACGTGAACGATGTGCAGCGATGCGCCGGTGGCAGCGGCGTCGGCGATCACTTCCTGCATCGCGTCCGGGCCCATCATGCGCACGTGCGTGTAGATCGGCGTCTTCCAGCGCGCCGCCATTTCGAACACGCGGAAGACCTCTTCCCGCGTCGCGCCCGGATAGTATTGATGCGCGACGCCCAAGCCCAGCGCGCCTTCACGCATGCCTTTCTCGAGCAGCGCCGCCAGCGTGCTCAACTCCTCGGGATGGTTCAGTGACTGATAGCGCCCCATCATGTTGAGGCGATTCCAGCGCTCCACGGAGCCGTCGCTGTCACTGGCGGCGCGATACCGATCGAGCTCCGCCTTGTACTGGCGCATCGACAGCGTCCGCAGCGCTCCATGCGACGCCGTCGCGCCGAAGTTGATCATCGCCTTGCCTTCGCGCCCACGCAGGAACGCAGCGACATCAGGCACGCCGACTTCCAGTTCCAGCGCCGTCGTTACGCCGTCGTGCGCCTGGTACTCGTTGGCCTTGTTCGTTTGGCCGTGGGCGTGGAGATCGATGAAGCCCGGAGCGACCACGCGACCCTTGGCGTCGATCACAGTGGCCCCCGTCAGCGGCTTCGCCGATACCGCCTCGATGCGTCCGCCGCGGATGCCGATGTGACGAATTGCATCAAGACGGCTCTCGGGATCCATCACGCGGCCGTTCGCGATTACGAGATCGTAGCCGGCGGCCCAGGCAGCCGCGAGGAAGCAGCTAACTACGATGCGCGTGGCTTTCAGCATTGAGAGCCAGTATAGCCGCGCCGTCAGACGGAACGAAGTATCAGGACGGTGACGTTGTCGGGCGCACCGCGTGCGATGGCGGACTGAATCAGGTTCCGGCACTTCGACTCGAGCGTCGAGGCGTTGTCCTGCAGGAGGCGGTCAATCTCGGATTGCGGCACCACGCCGTGCAACCCGTCGCTGCAAAGCAGAACTTCCATTCCCGCCGACATCTTCAGTGAGTAGCGATTCACGCGGAGCGGAGAACTGACGCCGACAGCCATCGTCAGGACATGGCGCATCGGGTGCGTGCGCAGTTGCTGATCGTCGAGGCCCAGCTTGCGGCCAATCTCGTTGACCCATGTTTGATCGTCGGTCACCTCTGTGACCACCGCGCCGTCGAACAGGTACGCGCGGCTGTCGCCCACGCTGACGATCGACAGGTTGTGGTCAGCGGCGCCGTTGACGGCGGGACAGTCGAGCGCCGCGACGACCGTCGTGCCCATGCCCTCCAGCCGGGCATTCGAAGCGGCCGCATCCATGACGGCGCTGTTGGCGGCGTGAACGGCGGACACCAGCGCCTCTGGGCTCAAGGAAGCGGCCTGGCGAATCTGTGCCGCCACCGTGTCCGCCGTGATGCGCGAAGCGTGCTCACCGGCCTGCGCGCCCCCCATCCCATCAGCCACCAAAT
>DATMJU010000120.1:0-22522 GCA_035553795.1 Vicinamibacterales bacterium | reverse complement strand
TCGAGTACCCGCGGCTGGATCCCGCGCCGTATCTCGATCGCCTCGATCGAATGGGCGATGCCGCGTTCCATTTCGTCTCGAAGGATCCCGGCCACGACGCGCCGCTGGCTGCCCGCATCGACGCCATCAATCGCTTCCTGTTTGGCGAATTGGGCTTTGCCGGCAACCGCGAGCAGTTCGACGATCCGCGCAATAGCTGCCTCAACGAGGTGATGGATCGGAAGAAAGGCATTCCGATCACGATGGCGCTGATCTACATCGAGGTCGCGCGCCGGGCCGGGGTGCGCGCTGAAGGCGTGAACTTCCCGGGGCACTTCCTGGTCCGCTGCCTGCAGGACCTGCACACCGACGATTCGAACGATGGGTTGATCGTCGATCCGTTCCACGGCGGCGCGATCCTGGATGAAGTCGAGTGCCGCCGCCTGCTACAGCCGCACATGAGCGATGCTGCGTTTGAGCCGTCGTTGCTGGCGCGCGCCTCCAGGAGGCAGATCCTCGTCCGGATGCTGCTGAACCTCAAGAAGCTGTACGTGAAGATGCACTCGTTTCCACAGGCGCGCGCGACCACGGATGCGCTGCTGGCCTTGCAGCCCTCGTCGCTGGCGGACCTGCGCGACCGCGGGCTGCTCGCGTACCACATGAATGATTTCTCGCGGGCGCTGCGCGACCTCGAGGAATACCTCAAGGTAGCCCGGCTCTCCGAACAGGACGACGATCAGAAGAAAGAGACCGAGCAGGTCTGGGAACACGTCAAGACGCTCCGCCGCCGGGTTGCCCAACTGAATTAGAATTCGTGGCGATGAAAATCGCCTACGCCCTGATCGTGGCCGCGGCGCTCACGTCGTCGAGCGCCTTCGCCCAGACCAAGCCTGCCGCCACCGCTCCGCCGCCGGACGTCAAACCCGGCAGCATCACCTGCGAAGAATGCCCGTATCCATACCCATCGTCCTACCTGCCGATGACGCTGTACGGCCAGGATGTGCGAATGGCGTTCATGGACGTGGCGCCGCAGGGCACGCCGAACGGCCACACCGTGATGATCTTCCACGGCCACAACTTCGCCGGCTTTTACTTCGGCAACATCATCGACGCGCTGCGCGCGGAGGGTTTCCGCGTCCTCGTCATCGATGACATTGGCTACGGCAGGTCATCGAAGCCGATCATTCCGTACAGCCTGAATGACAAGGCGCGAAACTCACGGGCCGTCCTGGCCAGCCTGAAGATCGACAAGGCGATGATCATCGGCCACTCGTTTGGCGGCATGCAGGCGGCGCGCTTCGCGGCGCTCTACCCCGCGGTCACCGAGCGCGTGATTATCTACAACCCGATCGGCCTGGTCGACACGCGTCATGGGCGGGCGCCCGGCAGTGTTGACGAGCAGTACAAGAACGCGCTGGGCGCGACCTACGCGAGCGTGAAGGCCGGCCTGATGCGCTACGTCGCGCACAACCCCGCGGCATGGAACGACGAGTTCGAGAAGTATGCGCGCATTCGATACTCGTGGACGCTCGGCGCCGATTGGCCGCGCCTGGCGATGGTGCAGACACTGACCGGCGCCGTCATCTCCAGCGATCCGGTCGTCTATGACTGGGCGCACATCAAGTCGCCGACGCTGGCCTTCGGCGGCGCGGAGGACGTGCTGCCCGGAACGGCGAAACTCTTCCAGGACCGCATGAAGGTGATCGCCGACTCAGTGCCGAACGGCAACGGCAAGCTGCACCTGATCCCCGGCCTCGGTCATGTACCGCACCTGGAAGACGCCGCCAAGACGATTCCGCCGATGGTGGCGTTCCTCAAGGCTGGAGTCGCCGCCAAGTAAACATGATTCGCATCGCCGCCATTCTCGTGTTGTTGTGCGCGCCGGCTGCCGAGCAGGCGCGCACAGCCGAGGAACACCAGGCACGCCTTGCCGCGTGGGCCGAGCCGCTCGCCGAGAAACTGATGGCCGCGCTGCCGGAGCCGCTCGAGGGATTGGCGCCGTTTGCGCCGTGGGACTACGAGTTCAACGAACCACCGGGCTGGGGATGCCCCGTCGGTGGCTGCACGCAGCTCACCCAGGTGGAGGTGCAGCGAAAGTACGTGGTTTACGAACCTGAGCTCGGGACGCGCGCTGACGCCGTGGCCGCGAAGGCACTCGCGAACGCGACGCGAATCGTCTCCAACCCTTCCGATCAGAAGCTCCAAGCCGCGCAGGAAGCTCTGGAACTCGAAGAAGAGACGCTGCGGAAGTCCGTGCGCCGCTTCACTATCGATATCCTGGTAAACGGGGAAGGGGCAATCCGCAGGGGTGTTGAGGGAGCGCCGACTCGTGCAGGCACGGTCGGCAGCTATCCCGTCACTCGATTCGCCTTCAACGACCCGTCTTACCATCCCACTCCCGCCGGCGTCCGCCTGGCGATCGTGATCGGGCCCGAGGGTTTCAAGAATCCCAGGGTGAAGGACAACTCGGTGATGCAGACGGAAGCTCGCACCGCCGTCATCAGCGTCAGCGCGCAGTCGCGCACGGCCACGCTCGCGGCCGACGAAGCGACGGCGCGCAAGCTGCTCGAGAACATTGACGTGGAAGCGATCGCGAAGCTGCTGAAGTAGGCGGGCCCGAAAGCCCGCCTCGAAGGCTTACGGCTTGAGCGCGCCGATTTCCTTGTAGAGATACGCCGAGGCAATGACGCCGCCGTGGAAGTTTCCGAGATCGAGCTTCTCGTCGGGGGCGTGCGCGTTCTCGTCCGGCAAGCCGATACCGAACAGCACGCACGGCACGCCGAGCTCTTCCTGGAACGTCGAAACAACCGGGATCGATCCGCCTTCGCGGTTGAACACCGGGCGCTGTCCGAACCCCTGCTCGATGGCGCGGCCCGCAGCCTGCACGAACGGGTTGTCGAACGCGGTCATCCATGGCTTGCCGCCATGCATGCGGGTGACCTTCAGCTCCACCGTCTTCGGCGTGACCTTCTGCACGTACTCCTCGAACAAGTCGCCGATCTTCTGCGGATCCTGGTTCGGCACCAGGCGCATGCTGACCTTCGCCATCGACACGGCCGGCAGCACGGTCTTGGCGCCTTCGCCGGTGAAACCTGACAGCAAGCCGTTCACTTCGAAGGTCGGCCTCGCCCATACGCGCTCGAGCGTGGTGTAACCGGTCTCGCCGAACAATTTCGGCGCTCCGAGATCCGCCTTGTATTTCTTCTCGTTGAACGGCAGCTTCTCCCACTCCGCGCGTTCTTCAGGACGCAGTTCGACGACGTCATCATAGAAGCCGTCGATCTTGACGCGGCCGCTCTTGTCCTTCATCTGCGACAACACCTGCGCCAGCACCATCGCGGGATTGGCAACGGCGCCGCCGAACGAGCCGGAGTGCAGGTCCGACTTGCTGCCGCGCATGTCGATCTGGAAGTAGGCCAGCCCTCGGAGGCCGTAGCAGATCGACGGAATGCCGCGATCGAACATCGGCGAATCCGAGATCACGACGACGTCGGCTTTCAGCAGATCCTTGTGGGCCTTGATGAAGTTATCGAGGTTGGCGCTGCCGACTTCCTCTTCGCCCTCGATCAGGAACTTCATGTTGACCGGCAGGTTGCCGTGCTGCTTCAGGTGGGCCTCGACCGCCTTGAAGTGCATGAACACCTGGCCCTTGTCATCGGCGGCGCCGCGCGCGTAGATCTCACCGTCGCGGATCGTCGCCTCGAACGGCGGCGAGGTCCACAGGTGAACGGGATCGACCGGCTGGACGTCGTAGTGACCGTAGAAGAGGATGGTCGGCGCACCGGCCGCGCCAAGCCACTCGCCATAGACGACCGGGTGTCCAGGCGTCTCTTCGAGGCGGCAGTTCTGCAGCCCGATGCGCTGCATCTCGTCGCGCGTCCACTCCGCGCACGCGCGCACGTCGCCTTTGTGCTCGGGCAGCGCGCTGATGCTGGGGATGGCGAGGTAGCGCTTCATCTCCTCGATGTAGCGGTCGCGGTTGACGTTGATGAAGTCGACAACTTTATCCATGGTTTCCTATCGGCCTATTGGCCTATTGGCCTATTGGCCCTTCAGCCTATGGTATCTGGAGATTTCGAACCCGTCAGCATATCGACCGCCGCCGTCAAACGCTCGAGGTTGAACGGCTTCATGAAGTAGCTGCAGCGGGTTTGATCGAGGAACTCGCGCGTGTCTTCGCCGTCGATGTCGCCGGTGATGAAGACAAAACGGCGAGCCATCTCCGGGCGGATCTGGCAGGCGCGGCCATAGAGTTCCTGGCCGCTGAGTTCCGGCATCTTCACGTCGGCAATGACCGCGTCGTAGGCCGTGCGCTCGATCATGACCAGGGCCCGGCGAGACAGCGTCGTGCTCTCCACGTCGTATCCGGCGGCCGCCAGCACTCGACGCACCAGCGCCGCGTTCGACTCTTCGTCGTCCACGACCAGGGCCTTGCGCCGCCTGGGCGCGCGATCAATCTCCGCGTCCGGGGGCGGCACCAGCGCGTAGGCCGGGGCAGGCGGCACCACGCGCTCCACCGCCGGACTCGGCGCGGCGCCAACGGCGGCTGTTGCGGCCACCAGCGATTCGGTCATCACGGGAAGCTCGATCGTGAATACCGCCCCGCCGTCATCACCATTCATGGCGGTGATCTGGCCGCCGTGCTCTCGCACGATGCCATAGCAGACTGACAGTCCCAATCCAGTGCCCTGCCCCACTTCCCTGGTCGTGAAGAATGGGTCGAACACGCGGATCAGATCTTCTTCCCTCAGCCCGCTGCCGTTGTCTGCCACGCGCACCAGGATGCGATCGGGCTCCGGCTGCAGGTCGGTGGAGATCCTGATGCGGCCAATCGCCTTCTCGGCAACGATGCCGCGACTGAGCACCTTGCCCTCACGCCTCGCCGCAATTGCCGCTTCGGCGTTCTGAATCAGCTTGGTGATGACGTCCTCGAGACGAGTGGCGTCGATGTAGACCAGGGGCAGCCGCTCGGCCGCATCGAGTGTCAGGTCAATGCCGTTGGCGATGAGCTCGTTCTCGCGCGCGGCAATGGCGTCTCGCACCACGCGGTTGATCTGCTGCCAGCCGCGGGCAGACGTGGTGCGGCCCGCAAAGGTCAGCAGGTTGCGGACGATGCCGGCGGCGCGATTGGCGTTGTCGCGAATCGCGCGCAGCTCCTCGGTATCCTGCGCCGCAGGCTTGGTGGCGAGCATCAACTCCGCGTAGCCGAGCACGCCCTGCAGGGGGTTGTTCAACTCGTGAGCGACACCGGATACGAGCTGGCCGACCGCCGCGAGTTTCTCGCGCTGCACCAGCTGATGGCGCGTCGCCGACAACTCCTGCGCCGCTCTCAGGAGCGCCCGTCGTGACAGGAATTCGCGCACCACGACGACGATGCCGAACGGGATCATCATCGCCAGCGCGACGCGCGTCCGCAGTTGTTCGGTGGCGGGCGACACCACCAGCAGCCGTCGCGCAATCTCGTCGATCGCCGGAATGGCGATCAGCAGCGTGATCGCGATCAGCGACACGACCGGAAGTCGCGACAGCTGCGCCGCTTCTTCCTCCGGCTCGAACAGCTTGCTGTCGTAGGCGATCGCGGCCGCGGCCAGCAGCACCACGTAGGGCGCCATGAACGAGATGTCCCACAGCGCGCCAGGCACGTAGACGCCGCTTCGATCGACCGCGTCGTAAACGACGCCGCCGACGAATGTGACCGAGAGGCCGAGGGCATAGACGCCCAGCATCCGCCGCCAGGCCGGCGAGCTGGCCGTGCGCCACACCCAGGCCGCCCAGAGCGCCAGCAGCAGGTTGCGCGCGTTCAGCAGTTGCGTCAGGTTGTCGTGGTACAGGTCCTCGCGGCCATCGGTCACCGCGATAGTGACGACGAAGTAGATGTAGACGAAGGCCGAGAACAGCGCGATCAGGACGAGATCGAGCAGGATGATGTCGAACAGCCACCGAGGGCGGTCGCGCTCGGGCCGCCCATAGAGCGCCGCCGCGAGCGGGATGCTGGAGATGAAGAACAGCGGATCGGTCGGCGAGATGACCGGCACGCCGCCGGCGAACAGATCGAGATAGGTCCAGACCACCTGGCCCGCCGCCCACATCAGCGCGTGGACCGCGTTGAGGTTCCAGAACATGCGGACCTGGCCGCGGCACTGGCGCGCCAGCCACAACGTGAAGCCGGCGTAGGCAAGTGGCGGGATCAGCTGCGCGATGTCGCCAAGCGCCACGACGTTCTGGCCCGTCGCCACCGAGAGCACGGCGTAGACGAGCAGAAACGCTCCTCCCGCGAAACCAACCGTGCGCGCCATGCCCAGCTAAGTATACCCTCCGGCTTTTCCCGCCCAGGTCCAGAGTCCACCATCGAGCGTCACCCGTCCCTCGGACTGCAGCTTGTGAAGATGCGCGAGCACGCTCTCGCGAGCCATGCCGATTAACTCCGGGGTGAGCGACGGATAAATCAGCGCCGCCAGGTCTTCAACTGTCGACGGGCGCTCCGCTACAAATGACAGCACCTGCTCTTCACGCTGTGCCCGATGCGCAACGTAACGATCGATCAGCGCCGCAGGATCCTCGATGACGGGACCGTGCGCGGGCAACGCCCGCGCGGGATTGAGCTGCAACATCCGCTCGAGCGACTTCAGGTAGTCCGAAAGGCTGCCGCCGTGCGAGGCGGGAATCACCACGGTGCTGCCCAGCACCAGCATGTCCCCGACGAACAACGTGCGCGAATCGGCGTGCCACAGCGTCAGGTGATCGGGAGAGTGCCCCGGCGTATGCAGGACCGTCAGATCACCTTCGTCGGTCGGCACCACCGCACCGTCGGCGAGCCACTCCCACGGCAGCTTTGGATCGCGAATCTCCCATGGATACTTGGACAGCTTCGCCGCCGGCCACCGCTGCTGGATCGCCGGAGCGCCGGTGATGTGATCGCTATGCGCATGGGTCACGAGCAGGTGCGCCGGCCCGCGCGGCGCGGCCGCCGCGATCGCGTCCAGGTGCGACGGCTGACCCACGCCGGCATCAATCAGCAGCGGATGCTCGCTGCCGATCAAGTAGGTCCAGTTCCCCTCACCGGTCATCGGACCTGGATTGGCTGCGTGCAGAAAGACCGGTTTCATGCCGCCGGCGGATCGGCCGCCACTTCCCGAAGGCCGGCGACGGCAATCGCGCAGGCGATCGACATCAATATCGCCGCGCTCATATACGGCGTCGTCATGCCATACGCGTCGTAGAGGTACCCGCCCCAGGCGGGACCGACAACGCGGCCGAGACTCGCCAGTGACGACGCCAGCCCGAGGTTGCCGCCCTGATCGTCCGGATCCGACAGCTTCGACACCATCGCCGTCAGCGACGGACCGTTGAACCCCATGCCGACGGCAAGAATGCCAAGGGCGCCGAGCAAGGTGGGCACGCTCCACGCGAGTGGCACCAGGCCGATTCCGATCGCGATCGCAGCGATGGCCATCGGGATCAGCCGCCGCTCACCAACGACTTTCACGACCCTGCCGACCAGGACGCCTTGCACCAGCGCGAGCACGACACCGATGAATGCGAACACGAACCCGATCGTCGATGTGGTGTAGCCGAACTTCGCCTCGCTGAAGATCGCAAAGGTCGCCTCGAAGCCGGAGAATGCAAGCGTCACGAGGAAGAAGAGCCCGAACACCAACAGCAGGCCCGGCTTGGTCATCGCGTGACGAAACGCGTCCATGCGGCCAAGGTTCCTGGTCGTGGCATCCGCCGAGCGCGACTCCGGCAGCAGGAACCACGCGGCAATGAAGTTGGCGAGGCACAGCGCGGATGCAAACCACATCGGCGTTTCCGGACCAAAGCGGCTCAACAGCCCACCGATGGCCGGGCCAAAGATGAATCCCAGACCGAACGCCGCGCCGACCATACCCATGCCGCGCGCGCGATTCTCCGGCGTCGTGACGTCGGCGATGTAGGCCTGCGCCGTTGGGATGTTGGCACCCGCGATGCCTCCAACAATGCGCGCCACGAACACGAGCGCCAGCGACGTTGACAGCGCGAGCGCGAGATACGACAGGCACGATCCCATCAGCCCGACGAGGATGATCGGCTTGCGGCCAATCTTGTCGGACCAGCGGCCCCAGATCGGCGAGAACAGGAACTGCATCAGCGAGAAGCTGGTGCCGAGCAGCCCGATGGTGAATGCGGACGCGCCGAATGACTCGGCATAGAACGGCAGCAGCGGAATGATGATGCCGAAGCCGAGCAGGTCGATGAAGACCGTGACGAAGATGACGACTAACGGCGAAATTGAAGCCACAGCGACAGCGCGGTGTAATACACCGGGTAGATCAACGAGAGCATCGTCCACGGACCATCCGTGTCCGGCAGCCGCCAGATCATCCAGGCGAAGAGGATGCTCCACATTGTACCCAGCGCGAGCGTCGGCACCTGCAGCGCGCGCGTGCGGGATGGGTAGATGTAGCGAATGGGAACGAACACCAGCACCGCCAGCGCGACCAGGATCGCGGCGTTGACCGACGGCGGCAGCCCACCGACATACAGGTAGACGACGACGATGTTCCAGTAGGACGGAAAGCCGGTGAAGTAGTAATCGCCGGCCTCGACCTTGGCGTCGGTGCGGCAAAAGCCATAGAGGCTCGATATCAACATCGCCGCGCACACGGGAAATGCCGCCGGAACGAGGTTCGCCTGCCAGACGATCAGCGCGGGGATGAATACGTAGGTTTGATAGTCGATGATGTTGTCCATCAACGCGCCGTCAAACCCCGGCAGGCGTTCCTTGACGCGCGCCGCCCGCGCCAGCCAGCCGTCCGTGGCATCGACGATCGTAGCCAGCACCAGGTAGATGAACGCGCCGCGGAAGTTGTGCGCGAACGTCAGCGCGGTCGCGAGCAGCGCAAGGACGATGCCGGTTGCGGTGTAGAGGTGCGCGATCCAGGCGAGGATCGGCATTCAGCTAGAGGCGGCGTTCGGCGTTGGGGAACGTATTCCAGACCGGCACGCCGCAGAAGTGTGAACCTTCGGTGCAGCGCGGCGACACGATCTTGTTGCGGAGCACGCACGGCGGACCCAGGTGACGTCCCAGCTTGGGATGAATCTCACGCACCTGGGTGATCTCGTCCATCGACGCGAGGTAAATCTCTTCCTGCGCGTTGAAGCAGGTGCGCAGCGTCCACTTGTGCTGCAGCGCGATGAACGACCCTGACTCGACGAGGCGCAGCGCCTTGGAGTTGGGCACGACGTAGAGCGCGTATTCGAGCGGCACGCCGAGCGCGAGCAGCTTGTTCTTCGCCGCCCACGCGTCCTTCATCGCCTGCTCGTAGACGGCAAGCGCGGCGGGATTCTGCCTGATCAGCCGCGGCGTCACGTAGTCCGGCGAGCTGGTGTCGGCCAGCGTCATCATGGGTCGCGAGGCGGGCACCATGCGGTGGCGCTGGTCCTGCGAATCGGCCGTGTGGCTGAGGCGCTTCTCGAACACGTAGCTGGCGTGATTGAGCGCCCGCATCATCGGCGAGTGATACGCCACATCGAGCATGTCGACGCGATACGGGTTGCGCGCGGGATTCATCACCCGATCGATGGCTTCCTCGTCGTTCAACTCAGCGGTGGTCAGGCCGAACGTTGCCCGCACCGCGTCGGCGACGACGCGCTCGGCGCCCGCGGACCAGTCCTTCAAACGCGAGACCCGGTTGCCCAGGCGGCGATCGAATTCCTCGACGAACGCATCGCCATTCGAGCGCGCGGCCGGAAAAGACATCTCGGGCAGCGTGTCTCGCTCGAAGGTGCTGAAGCCGATCTTCTCGAAGAACATCGGGTCGACCTCTTTCACGAGGTCAACCATCGCGCCAATGACCATCGCCGCTTCGTACGGCACGTCGCCGGCGTTGAGCATGCGGTTCAGGCGGTGGAGCACGATGCCGGACACCGTGTGCACCATCGACGTGAACGCGCCGATCGGGATCACATAACGCGCGGTTTCGATCGCCTTCTTTTCAGCCTCTCGCTCGACCGTCTTCAGCCGCGCGGGCGTGTTGGTCGGCCGGACGTAGCGCAGCTCCTTCAGGATCGCCCAGGCATCGTCTTTGAGGAGCGCGGACAGTTGCGCGTAGGCATCCCACGCCTTCAGCACCGCCTGTTCGTAGACGTCGAGCGCTTCGCCGGTGATCGGCGGCACGAAGGCGCGCGGCTCGTTCAGCTTGACGTAGCGCTGGCTGGACTGCTCCGAGTTGTAGAACGGATACGAGTGCAGGACGCTCCATACCAGCTGGCGCGAAATGTTTTCGAGCCCGAACTCGAAGTGCGCGTGCTGGAAGACCGTGTGGTGCCCGCCCTCGAATGTCAGCGGTCCGATCGAATCGCGCTGCTTGTCGGTGATCTCGCTGCGCTCGATGACGCGCGGCGAATAACACGTGCGCGCGGCGGCGATGGCGCCGTCGTACGGGACGGCGGGCGACGACAACAACGTGACCTTGGGGGGCGCGGTGGAAAGCGCGAGCGCGGGCATGAGTGCACGCAATTATACGCCCCGGCGATGCGTTTGCGGGGGGATCAGTGCTACCATCCAACCGCTCGAAACGGCCACATTCTCTCGAACAGCAAAGGAAAGCTCATCATGACCCGTTCGATCAAGACGCTCGCGCTGGTGTTTGTATTGCTGTCGTTTGCCACTGCCGCTGAGGCCCAGCTTGCACCCGCCGACGCCGGTGCCTTCATGGGCTCGTGGACGCTGAATCTCGATTCGCCGCAAGGCGCCTTCGAGCAGAGCCTGATGCTCAAGGATGAAGGCGGCAAGGTCGTCGCCGAGATGTCGAACCAGATGCAGCCCGAAGTGCAGAAGGTCACCGACGTCACGAAGAATGGCAACGACCTCGTGTTGAAGTTTGCCGGCAACTTCCAGGGCAACCCGTTTGACGCGGTCGTCACGCTCGTGCCGGACGGTACTGACAAATGCAAGGTCACGTTCGACATCAATTCCGGGATGTTTACGATGAACGGGACCGGCACGAAGAAATAATCAAGTTGTTGGGAAATGGTGAGGGCCGGCGCAGTGAGCGCCGGCCTGTTGTTTTTCTAGAAGAACTCCGCGGACGTCGCCAGGTTCTTCGCCAGCGCCGAGCCCTTGTTCGTGGCGGCAAGCGCCTTCGCGCGATGGGCTGAGGCGATCGAACCGCGCGTCATCAGCGATGCGGCAAATTCCATCTCCGCGCTGGCAGTCGTCATGGCCATCGCCTTCCTGACCCAGTTGTAGCCATCGACCTTGATCGTTTCATCAACGGCTGCCCACGCGCGCAGGTCGGGATTGCGCGTTTCGCGGATGTGGACCGCCTGCTTGTAGCTTTCGATCAGGTAGCCGGCATCGAACCACGCCGCACTGTTGGTGGAGGTCGCGAGTGCCCGGCCGATGACCGCCTTCAGCAGTTCGTTGGCCACCTGCGGATCGCGGGTCGCGTAGATGGTGGCGCGGCGGATGTTCTCCATGCGCGTCAGGATCGGCGCATCGGCGGTCAGCACCGCCGTGGTGTCAGCGACGAGGCGGGACAGGTTGTAGCTGCGATCCGGAGTGTTCCAACCAGACCCGGTACCCCACGTGAGCAGCCTTCCCCCCTCGGTCTGGAACGGATGACAGATCAGCGGCGGCCCCGCCAGGGCGGGGGTGGCCAACATCAAGACGAGAGCGGCGGCGGCGATCGATCGGATGGACATGTTCATGTGCACTAACCTCCTGCCCGAATCAGACGTGGGCATGACGGCGATCGTGCGGCCGTAAGTCGCAGATTTGAAGTAAGTTACGGTTGCTGTAACGGTTACAAACCCGCCTCCGCTACGGCTACCGAGCGGCAGGCTGCGATTTTCGCGGGATACTGCAGTTGTGACGCCGATTCCGGGGCAGGACGTTCGCGCAGAGCTCGATCGCATTCTTTCGTCCAAGGGGTTTTCAGGCGCGGGCCGCCTCAGCAAGCTCCTCCGCTACGTCGTGGACAAGACGCTCGCTGGCGAGACCGACCAGCTCAAGGAATACGCGGTCGGCGTCGAGGTGTTCGAGCGCGACGACAAGTACGACCCGCGACTGGACTCGATCGTCCGCGTTGAAGCCGGCCGGCTTCGCACGCGCCTCGACGAGTACTACAGCGGCGAAGGCGCCGCGTCGCCGATTCGAATCAGCCTGCCGCGCGGCGGCTACATCGCCAGGTTCGACACGACACCGACTGTCGAGGCACCGCCGGCAGTCGACGCTCCGTCGCGCCGCCGGCCATCGGCCCTCTTCGCGCTGGCGGCTGTTCTGGCCGTGGCCGTTGGCCTGATGGTGTGGTGGCTCGTGAACCGCGATCGCACTCCTCGCCTGGACGATCGCCCGACGGCGGCGGTGCTGCCGTTCTCGGCCAACATGATCGGCGGCGACAACAACTACTCCGAGCAGATCACCGAGGCGGTCACGAGCGAGCTGGCGCGTCTGGGAACGATCGGCGTCGCGTCATTCACCAGCGCGATGCAGTTTGAAGGCCGCCGCCCCGCGATGAGGGAGATCGCCGACGCCTTGCGGTCAACCTACGTGATCGAAGGTTCGGTCGAGGACGAAGCCAGCGAGATCCTGGTGGTGGTGCGCATCGTGGACGCGGAGACCGATCGGAAGGTGTGGGTCGCGGATTATCGCGGCCAGCGTGAAGATGTCAGGGGAATCGCGCAGCGCGTTGCCTTCGACGCCAGCGCCGAGATCCTGAAGCGCGCACCCTAGTCCATCGTTTGCCCGCCGCAGATGTTGTAGGTCTGCCCGGTAATCGCGCTCGCATCCGCGCTGCAGAGAAACGTCGTAAGCGCAGCGACCTCCGCAGGGTCGATGAGGCGCTTGATCGGCACCGCTGAGAGCTGGCGGTCCTTGAATTCATCGAAGGTGATCTTCGCGTGGCTGGCGCCCTGCGTCATACCCAGCATCGCCATGTCCGTATCGACCCACCCTGGCGCCAGCGCGTTCACGGTGATCTTGCGCTTCGCCAGTTCAAGCGCGAGCGCCCGCGTGAAGCCGATCACGCCGTGTTTCGATGCGCAGTAGGCGGTGTACCCGGGCGCGCCGAATCGCCCGAGCACCGACGACATGTTGATGATGCGGCCGTGGTCCGCCATCAACGGCAGGACCTGGCGCGTCACGAGGAACATGCCGGTCAGGTTGGTGTCGATGGTCTGGCGCCAGCGCTGCACGTCCGCTCCCTGCACCACTTCCCCGCCGCCGACGCCGGCATTGTTCACGAGGACATCGACCTTCGTGACCTGGCCGTGCAGCGTGCCAAAACCGTGAGCGACGCTCGCTTCGTCGCTGACATCCATCTGCACGGGAAACGCCTCCGCGCCAGTCGCGCGGATGTCAACGGCGGTCTGTTCGAGCTGGGACGCGGTCCTGGAGGTGATGACGATCTTCGCGCCCGGCCCGGCGAACGCCAGTGCGATCGCGCGGCCGATGCCGCGGCCGCCGCCGGTCACGACGATCGTCCTACTCATCGTCGTCGTCCTCGTCTCCCTGCCGCGTGTGGTAGCGCGAGTACTCTTCGAGGTAGGTCAGCGTCTCGAACGACTTCATCCGGTCGAAGAACAGGACGCCTTCAAGGTGATCGGTCTCGTGCTGCACGACGCGGGCCGGGAAGTCCTTAAGCTCGAGCTCGAAGCGCTTACCGTGCCGATCGAGCGCGGACACCTTGATGTGCTGCGCCCGCGGCACGCGGCCGCGAATCTCGGGAATGCTCAAGCAGCCTTCCCACCCCTCGACCACCTGGTCGCCGACGACGGTGATCTCAGGATTGACGAACGTGATGGCGTCACCTTCGCCCCGGCCGTCCGGATCGAGCATCGCCACGAAGACGCGCAGGCTCTCGTGCACCTGCGGAGCAGCGAGGCCGACGCCGGAGTACTCGTACATCGTGTCGATCATGCTGTCGATGAATTGCTGGACGGTTGAATTCTTGAGCTCGCTCTTGTCCACGGTCCGCGCCTTGGCGCGAAGAACGGGATGCCCCATGCGGGCAACTTTCAGGATCGACATGAGGGAATTCTATACTCAAGGTCTTGAGGTCTTAAGGTCTTGAGGTCTTGAGGTCTTGAGGCGCCGGAAAGCAGGGTCACGAATGCATTCGCACGACGAGACACCGCCGTATAAGTTCTGCCCCGTCTGCGGCAGCCCGCTCGAGCCTCGCGTGCTGAAGATCACGGAGCCCAAGCGGCTGGTGTGCACCAACACCGCCTGCGGCTTCGTGTTTTACCTGGATCCCAAGATCGCCGTCGGCACCATCATCAAGATGCCGAGCGGGAAGATCGTGCTGGTCAAGCGCGCCATCGAGCCCGGCTACGGGAAATGGGTCTTCCCGGGCGGCTACGTCGATCGCGGGGAGGAGGTCACGCTCGCCGCCACCCGCGAGGCACGCGAAGAAGCCGGGCTGGATGTCCGGCTCGATCACCTGATCAACATCTACTCGTATGCCGGCCGGGCGCCGGTCATCATCGTGTATGCGGCGACGATGATCTCAGGGCGGCTCGAGACGGATGACGAGGGCCTCGAGATTCGCGAATTCGACCTCGACGACATCCCGTGGGACGACCTCGCCTTCCGCAGCACCCACGAAGCATTACGGGACTACATCGACGGGAAACAGGTCCACGGATTGCACGGATGACGCGGATTGACGCGACCGACGCCTTGCAGCGTTTGATCCGTGCAATCCGCGTAATCCGCGGACGCTAATTGTTCCGCACCGCCGTGATCGGATCGACCTTGAGTGCGCGCCTCGCAGGCACGATCGACGCGATCAACGCGGACGCGGCTAGCACGGCGCATGCCACGAGGTACGACGTCGCGTCGGTAGCGCTCACACCAAAGAGCATCGTCGTCAGCACCCTCGTCATCGCGTAGGCGCCGGCGACGCCGACGGCGATCCCGAGCGCCACTGGCCGCATCGCTTCTCGCAGCAGCATGGTGACAACATCAGCAGCCTTCGCTCCCAGGGCGCGGCGCACGCCGATCTCCTGCGTGCGCTGGCCTACAAGATACGCCACGACGCCGTAGACACCGATCGCGGCAAGGACCATGGCCAGCGCCGCGAACAGTCCAACCAACGTGGCCCGCATCCGCGGCTGCGCCACCGTCTTGCTGAGCGTCGTTGCCATCGTTGCCACCTGCGACAACGGCACCTGGCTGTCCATCTCGCTCAGCGCGGCTCGCACCTGGCCCGTCAGGGACGCCGCCGGCACTTCCGATCGCACCGCGAGATTCATGGTGTGGAACGACGGCTGCTGCGTGTTGGGCGTGTAGAACATCGGCACTGGCTCTTCATCGAGTGACAGATGCTTGACGTCTCCGACAACGCCAATGACGACGCGTGATCCTGGACCGCCGACCACCTGCTGTTGATCCTCAGGCACGCCGGCGTTGTAGGTGATTCGCTTGCCGACAACATCTGAGGCGCCAGGCCAGTAGCTGCGTGCCATTGTCTCGCTGACAATCACCACGTTCTGCCGGCCATCGGTGTCGTGCGCGTCGAAGTTCCTGCCGGCAATGAGTGGAATGCCCATCGCGCCGAAGTAGCCGGGCGTCACCGATCGCCACTGCGGGCTGCGGCCCTGGCCGTCCGGCTTCGGATCGTCTTCGATCTGAATGCCGCGGCTGTCGTAGTTGCTGCTCAGTGGCAGCATGTTGATGGCGCCGACATTCCGGACGCCGGCGATGTTGCGCACCCGCTCTTCCAACTGCTGGTAGAACGGAATCTGCTGCCCTTCCTCGTAGCGCGCCACCGGCAGCGACACTTCCATCGTCACGACCTGTTCGGCGTTGAAACCAGGGTCGACGCCTTCGAGGCGCTGGAGGCTGCGAATCAACAAGCCGGCACCGACCAGCAGCACGATCGACAGCGCTACCTCCGCGACGATCAGCGCTTCTCGCGCGCCCCGTCCAACGGCCGCGCCCTGGTGACGCCCACCTTCTTTCAACGCGTCGTTCAGATCCTGCCGGGACAAGTGCAGCGCGGGCACGATGCCGAAGATCATGCTGGTGAGCAGGGCGGCAACAACGGCGAACGCCAGCACAGAGCCGTCAACGCCGATCTGATCGGCGCGTGGAATGCCGGCTGCCGCAAGCACGGTCAGCGCCCGCGTAGAAACCAGCGCAACGCCCAGCCCGCCGGCCGCGCCGATCAGACTGAGCGCCACGCTCTCGGTCAGCATCTGGCGGATCAAGCGACCGCGATCCGCGCCAATGGCGGCGCGCAAGGCGAGTTCGCGGAGCCGGCCGGTACCCCGAGCGAGAAGGAGATTGGCAACGTTGGCGCAAGCGACGAGCAGAACGACGATCACCGCGCCGGCGAGCAGGAGGATCACAGGCCGCGACGCGCCGATCATGGAATCGAGCAGCGGGTCCACCCTCACCTCTTGATCGATGTTGCTGATCGGATACTGCTGTTCGAGCCTGCGAGCAATCGTCCCCAGCTCGGCCCGGCTTTGGTCGAGCGTCGCGCCGTCCTTGAGTCGCGCGATACCGCGAATGAAGTGGCCGCCGCGATTGGCGTTGGCCGGATCGAAGCGGAACGTCGAAAACACATCCGCCGGGCGATCGGGGTTGATCTCGATGTGGCGGAAGTCCGCCGGCAACACGCCGGCAACGGTCACCGGCATCGCATTGAGTGTGATGGCCCGGCCAACGATCGATGGGTCTGCCCCAAAGCGTCGCCGCCACAGGCCGTCACTCAGCACCACCACGCGAGCGGCGCCGGGGCGATCGTCTTCGGCCGCAAACAGCCGGCCCAGTTGCGGGCGCACGCGCAGCGTGGCGAAGAACCCGTCCGTGACCTGCACGGAGCCAACGCGTTCAGCATCGCCCGTGCCGCCGCCAATGGTCGCAAGGCCAACGAACCCATTCGCGCCCATCTGCGCGAACGTCGTGGCATCACGCTGGAAATCCAGGAAGTCCGCCGGCGACAGGTTGGAGGACTGCGATTCGCCCCTTTCCCATCCCACGATCTTTACGATGCGATCGGCGTCCTCGTATTCGAGCGGACGCAACAGCACCGCCTGTACGACGCTGAAGATGGCCGTTGTCGCACCGATGCCGAGGGAGAGGGTAATAACAGCGACTGCCGTGAATCCGGGCCGTCGGGACAGGCCGCGAAATGCGTAGCGAAGGTCCTGGAGCAGCATGCCGGCTTGGACGGCCGCCGCACGGCGGAGGGTTGTCAACCGAAGTGAGCCTGCCCCGGCTGAGCTAGCGAAGGCGGGCGACGGCTTCTGGGGTGGACACCTCGAGAACCCGGAGCTGGGGCGTCTCGAGCAGTGGGCGAACACGGACGCCGTCTTCCTCGATTGCCCTGGGAAGCCACGTCTGCGAATTGCCGATTGGGTAGTCCTTGAATACGTCGACGATCACCACCCGATCCGGGAGGGCGCCGTCGGGATTCGGACTGAAGAGATCAGCGGGACGAAATACGGCAGGCACACCGGTGTAGACGCCGGTCACCGGACCATCGCCACGTCGCACCAGGAAACGCTCGCGGACGAAGTCATCCAGCGCCAGCCACCGGTCGATGCGGCCGACCAGCATCAGGCAGCCGAGTTCGTCCGTGCAGACCACGCGATCGCCGGGCTGCAAACCCGCCCGCACTTCACCCAGGCCGTCGTCCACGATCGTCGGCCGCGCCGCGTCCAGCGTAGTGGCGCGCCACTGCTCGACGCCGATCACGAGCGCCAGTGCCACTACCGCCACACGCGGCAGGACGGTTGACGCGTCAACGGCAATGGCGAGCAGCAGAAACGTGACTGGCAGGAGAAGGTAGTTGGTCGTGATGCCTGAGTCGATCACCCCAAACCACAGCACCCACCCGATCCACAACAGATGCGCCGCCCGCTGCTTCGGCGGCCATTCACTGCGCTTGCCCGCCGTAGCCTTGGCGAAGGTGGGCGCGCGATAGACGATGAACAACAGGGCGGTGAGAACCGTGAGCGGCGTCATCCGGACGATGTGCCAGAACATGTCGAGCGGATATCTCGAGCCCTCGACCAGCACTGATTGCACCAGCGACCAGGAGAGCGGTGCGGTATTCGAGGCCTGCGCAATAGACATCGACAGGATCAACGTGGCGACAGACAGTGCGCCGACGGTGATAATCCACGCGCGCTTCGGCGCAAGCACCAGACCGGCGATCAAGACGGCAATCGGGATCATGAACTGTCGACTGCCCGGCCGCTCGAAGAGATTGAGCACCTGCCACAGGAAGAACCGCCTCACCATCGTCTCGCCACTGGTTGGCGCGGCGTAGTGAAGGCCGAACAAGACCAGCTGGCCGAGCACGAGGCCGGACGTCACCGCGACGGTCATGAAAAACCAGTGACGCCGATCTCCCTTGGCAAACAGCCAGCAGACCGCGGGAATCACTGCGAGCGTGAATGCGAGTTCGTGCGTCAGCCGCGCGAGGGCCGCGGCCGCAATCAAGCCGATCCACCAGTGCCGATGCGTCAGGAAGTACACCGCGAGCAGGTAGGCGCCGAGGAAGGGCGCGTAGAACCGCCCGGAGGTCGCTGTCGCCCAGAATGGCATCGACAGCGTGATCATCGCTGACGCCGCCAGCGCTGTCGTCTCGCTGGCGATGCGGCGGACGACCATGAACGTCAGCAACACCGATAGCGCTGCGCTCACGAGGCTGATCGCGCGATAGATCGGCAGCTCCCATCCGGTCATCGCTTTCGCAACCCAGCTCGCGTACGAGTACGCGATGCCACGATCGTAGAGCAGGCCTGAAGGGAGAAGCGGAAGGCCGTGCGCTTCGATCCCGCGCACGGCAAAGACGGTGAACTCTTCGTCGACCGAGTAGCCGGGCCTGGCCAGCGACAGCGAGCCTGCGATCAGGACGATCGCGGCCAGCCCGACAACTGTCTTGCGGATCACGCGATGGTGATGTTCTTGTTCGAGTAGACGTCCTGAATGGCGTTGAGCAGCGCGACGCCTTCCTTCATCGGGCGCTGGAAGGCCTTGCGGCCCGAGATCAGGCCCATGCCGCCGGCGCGCTTGTTGATCACCGAGGTCTTCACCGCGTCCTTGAGATCGCTCTCGCCTGCCGACGCGCCACCGGAGTTGATCAGGCCGGCGCGGCCCATGTAGCAGTTGGCGAGCTGGTAGCGCGTCAGGTCGATCGGGTGATCGCTCGACAGCTCCGAGTAGACCTTCTTGTGCGTCTTGCCGAAGTTGATGGCGTTGTAGCCGCCATTGGTCTCGGGCAGCTTCTGCTTGATGATGTCCGCCTCGATCGTGACGCCGAGGTGATTGGCCTGGCCCGTCAGGTCGGCGGCGAGATGGTAATCCACGTCCTTGGTCTTGAATGCGGAGTTGCGCGTGTAGCACCACAGCACGGTGAACATGCCGAGCTCGTGCGCCTGCTGGAACATCTCCGCAACTTCCTGCAATTGACGCTTCGACTCTTCCGAGCCGAAGTAGATCGTCGCGCCCACACCGGCCGCGCCCATGTCCGACGCCTGCTTGATGCTGGCAAAGCGAATCTGGTCGTAGCTGTTCGGATAGGACAGGAACTCGTTGTGATTGAACTTCAGGATGAAGGGAATGCGGTGCGCGTACTTGCGCGCGCACATCCCAAGCACGCCAAGCGTCGACGCCACGGCGTTGCAGCCGCCTTCGATCGCGAGTTTGACGATGTTCTCGGGATCGAAATAGAGGGGGTTCGGGGCGAACGATGCGCCGGCGGAGTGCTCGATGCCCTGGTCAACCGGAAGGATGGACACGTAGCCCGTGCCGCCGAGCCGCCCGTGATCAAACAGCGACTGCAGGCGCCCAAGCACCGCGATCTGCCGGTTCGACTGCAGGTGAATCCGTTCAATGAAGTCAGGACCCGGCAGGTGCAGCGACTCCTTCGCGATGGTCTTGCACTGGTGCTGCAGCAGGCCGGCGGCGTCCGATCCGAGGATCTCTTCTACGGTTGGCATAACGCTTTACTTTAATGGGTAAGACAGCTGCTCCACAACCGCGCCTTTGACGGCGTCTACCACCATCGCCTCGACCGGAAGGCCGAGCTCAACCTGGTCGACTTCGAAGCGGTGGGCGTGGGTTTCGGGATGCCGCGGCGTGAACAGGGTGCAGGTGTCCTGATCGGGAAGGATGGACACGTCGAAAGTGCCGATCTTCTGCGCAGTGGCGATGATCTCTTCCTTGTCCATGCCGACGAGCGGGCGCAGGATCGTCATGTGACAGGCGCGGTCGATGGTCGTCATGTTGTCGAGCGTCTGGGAAGCCACCTGCCCCACGACATCACCGGTGACCAGCGCCCTGGCGCGCACGTCGCGGGCGATGCGTTGGGCGATGCGCAGCATCATCCTCCGATAGATCACCACCCGCAGTTCACCGGGAACGCTGAGCGTAATCTGCCGCTGCAGCTCGCCGAACGGCACCAGGTAAAGCTTCATCTTCAACTGGTATTGCGTGAGGATCTCCGCCAGCCGCCGTACCTTCTGCTGCGATGCGTTCGAGGTGAAGGGCGCGCTGTGAAAGTGGACGGCTGTGATGGCGCACCCGCGCCGCATCATGCGCCACACGGCGACGGGAGAGTCGATGCCGCCTGACAGCAGCGCGACCACCCTGCCGCCCGTCCCCATCGGCAGTCCGCCTGGGCCGAGCTGGCGCTCCATGAAACAGTAGGCCGTGCCGGGGATGATCTCGACGCTGATCACCAGGTCGGCGCGATCGAGATCGACCTTCCAGCCACGGGCGGTCCACACACGCGAGCCGAGGTCGCGCGCCAGCTCAGGCGACGGGATCGTGAACTTCTGATCGGCGCGGCGGACGAACACGCGGAACGACTTCACCGACTCTTTCGCCGGCAGCCGCGACACGATCGCCTCGGCCATGCCCTCAAAGTCACGGGGGAGGTGCGTCGCGACCGAGTAGTTGGCGACGCCGAATACGCGCGACAGCCGGTCGAGCACCTCCGGAAGCACATGGTCCTGGCCGAGCACGACCTCGACGCGGCCGATCGGCGTACGTACTTCCTTGATGTGCAGCCCCGCCAGCGCGCCGTGGATCATCCGCACGAGGCGGCCCCCGAACCACGTGCGGTTCTTCCCCTTCAGTGCGATTTCCGAATAGTGGACAAGAACCGAGGTCATATCGCTTCCGCCGCCCATCGCCCGGAGATCACGGCTGACTCGATCGTGGCGGGCAGCCCGGTCTCGATCCAGTCGCCCGCGAGCAGGAATCCAACAATATCCGTTCGCGTGCCTGGCCGCGGCGGCGCGTCCGGCGCGAGCGAAAACGTCGAGCGCTTTTCGCGCACGGCAACTGACTTCTTGAGCGTGGCGGACCTCGCTAGAGGCATGGCCTCTCGCACCTCCCCCAGGGCCATCATCGTCAGTTCTTCGTTCGACCTGGCAACAATCGTCTCCGCGCCGCTCGAAATGAGCGACAGGTGCGATGCGTCACTGCCAACGAGCGCGCGGCGGTCAAACACCCACTGGAAGTTGCGGCCGGGCAGCCCCACGAGCGGCTCGTGCATCACTGCTCGATCGAACCACAGGTTGACGGTCACGATCGGCAGGCTACCGAGCGCAACGGCGTTATCCACCGTCTGCTGGAGCGGCGCGGGAACCGCATCAAAGAGGGACGGAAACGCGTGCCAGGGCACCGTCGAGATCACAATCGGCGCTTCGATCATCTCGTCACGAACCCGAACACCTGCCACTCGATCGCCCTTGATGATGACCTTGGCCGGCGCGTGGACGCGCACTTCGCTACCGCGCGCGATGAGCCACTCGCGCGAGGGCTCCGCATACATCTCGTCCAGCGGCACCGCCGGCAGCACCAGCGCCGCGGCCGCAGGGTCCGGCCCAAACACCCGCTCGAGCACCCTGATGAAGCTTGATGCTTCGGCTTGATCGATCGACTGGTTGAGCGCGGCGAGAGCCAGCGGCTCCCAGAACAACTCGCAGAGCCGCGGCGCCTGGCCGTTATCCTGAAGCCATTGCCTGACAGTCCTTGGCGAGCCTGAAGGTTTGTCGGCCCTCGAGATTGAGCCCTGTGGCGACAAACCTTTAGGTTTGTCGGCCCTCAGGAGACTGCCAATCCTCAATACCGACAGCCGCTCCGACCATCGCAGCGCATCCCACGCAAGGACCCCTGCAAGAAAGTGCAGCGGCGATGGCAGCGCCGGCAGCGCGAGCACGCTTTCGTGTCCCGCGCGATCGATCATCGGCACCTTCAATCCGCTCTGCCACTTCACGCGGTCGGAAGCGCCGATGCGATCCAGAAACGCGAACGTGTCCGTGTAGCAGCCCATCAGGATGTGCTGCCCGTTATCGACGCGCTCGCCGGTGCCTGGATCGGTAAAGGCGGTGGCTCTACCGCCAAGGCCGGGTCTCGCCTCGAGCACGAGCACTCGCGCGCCCCGCTCGGCGATTGCGGTCGCGGCGCTGAAGCCGGCGCAGCCGGCCCCGATGATGATGGCGTCGAATCCGTGCATGTGGTCGAGGCGAACGTCAGTTCGCCCGCGCGGAGCGCGTCAGCCCAAACGCCGACAACTGCGACATCGCCCAGATC
>DATMJU010000119.1:0-6360 GCA_035553795.1 Vicinamibacterales bacterium | reverse complement strand
CGCATCGGGACTCCCCGACTACACGAAGCAGGCCGGATTCGATCCGGCGCGCGACTACACCGCCGCGGAGATCCTCGGGCTGGTGCGACACACGCCGGCTGCATTCCAACCCGGCGCACGGGCCGCCGCGAGCGCCACCGACTTCTTTTTGCTGGCGCTGGCGATCGAGCGTGCCAGCGGCATGAGCTACCAGGCGTTCGTCACGAAGCACCAGATCGAGCGCCTGTCGCTCAGGAATACCGTGTTCGCGTCCGGGCTGGCGGCGGTGAAACAGGAAGCGCTCGACGCCGCGCCCTTCAAGCACAGTTTGTTCCTCCAGGATCGCCCGTACATCGATCCCACCGAAGCCGCCACCGGCTATTCGATGAAAGCCGACTCGCTGATCAAGGCACGACGCAACAGCGCGAGCGCGTGGACCGGCAGCGGCGCGATCTACGCCTCCGCGCAGGACATCAGCCTGTGGGACATCGGCCTCGCCGGCGGATTGCTCGTCAAGGAGAAGAAGAACCGCGACCTGATCTACGGCGGCCAGGCGCTGAGCACAGGCGCCATCGTTCCGGCCAATGCCGGATGGCGTTTCCCGAAGCACAAGGGGTTGATGGACATCGAAGGCAACGTGCCCGGCTTTTCGTGCTACCTCGCGCGATTCACCGATCCATCCGAGCTGCTGTGCGTCACGCTGTGCGGCAACCGCGACGGCATCGACTTTGTCGACCTCGGACGACGCATTGCCGGCGCCTTCGACCGCAAGCTTGGTCCTCCCGCGGCGGCAAAGGGAATGGTCAGCCGTGAAAGCACGTATTCGGTGGCGGAGACCAGAGCGCGCATCGCGTCGTTCCTGAAGGACAAACAGGTCACGATCCGCACCTCGGTGTGGGAAGAGCCGGATGGCACGGTGTGGATCGGCTACGACCGGAGCGCGGTGACCGCGTCAGCCCGCCAGGCGGTGGAAGACGCGATCAGGCACGCGACGGTCCCCTACTAAGACGCGCCGAATCCGCTGCGCCACGCTCTCCTCTTGACATCCCAGAGGAAGGGCGGCTACGCTCCTCTGTACATCCCAGAGGTGGTAGTTCCGGTATGTCGGATTCTGAATCGTCCATTCTGCAGGGCACGCTCGACCTGATGGTCCTCAAGACACTCGAGCACCTCGGCCCGCTCCACGGCTACGGCATCGCGTTGCGCATTGCGCAGGTCGGCGAAAAGGCGTTGATCGTCAACCAGGGCACGGTCTACCTGTGCCTGGTCCGGCTGGTGCAGAAGAAATGGATTAGCGCCGAGTGGGGCCTCTCGGAGAACAACCGCAAGGCCAAGTTCTATTCGCTGACCAAGGCCGGCAAGAAGCAACTGCAGGCCGAGACGGAGAATTGGGAACGCGTCGCCGGCGTCATGGGCCGGGTCTTGAACCCGCAGACTGGCAGTTAAGACGTGCGCGCGCTGATTCACACCATCACCGCCCGCATCCGCGCGTTCCTCCGCCCCGCTGACCTGGAGTCGGATTTCGATCAAGAGCTCGCCTCCCATCTTGCGATGGCGGAAGAGGACGGCCGGCGCCGCGGTCTCAGCCCCGCGGAAGCCCGCCGGGCCGCCCGCGTCCAGTTGGGCGGCATGATGCAGTTGCGCCAGTCATGGCGTGAAACATCGGGCGTGACGTGGTTCGACGGTTTTGCGCTCGACGCCCGGCTCGGTCTTCGCATGCTGCGACGCTCATGGGGGCTCACCCTCGCCGGCGGACTGGCGATGACGATCGTCATCACCATCGCGGCCGTCGTGTTCGTGTTCCTCGACGAGTTCATGGGGCGCACCGCGCCACCGCTCGACGAGGGCGAGCGCATCGTCGCCATTCAGAGCTGGGATGCGGACGCGCATCGCCGGCGCGAAGTGCCGCAGCGCGATCTCGAGCGATGGGGCCAGACGCTGCGGTCGGTCGAGGAGCTCGGCGGATTCCAGACGATCGAGCGCCGCTCCATCGTCGAGGGACGGCCGGCCGAATGGGTGCGCGTGGCCGAGATGACCGCGTCTGGCTTCCGGCTGGCGCGAGTCGCGCCGCTGCTGGGGCGATGGTTCGACCAGAGCGATGAACAGCTATGGGCGACGCCGGTGGTGGTGATCGGCCATGACGTGTGGCAGTCGCGCTTCGCGTCCGACGGCACGGTGATCGGCACGACCATGCGCATCGGCGATACCTTCCATACCATCATCGGCGTGATGCCCGAGAAGTTCGCCTTCCCGGTGAACCATCGCTACTGGATCCCGCTTCGCCCGGATCCCGGTGCGTCGCTGAAAGCCGCACCCGAGGTCGTGGTGTTCGCGCGGCTCGCTGATGGTGTTTCGATCGACGGCGCACAAGCGGAGTTGGCGACGATCGGATTGCTGCCGCCCACGACGCTGTCGGCGACCGCCGACACGCGACGCGCGCGCGTCGTGCCGTACACGTTCGCGTTCACTGATGACGTCGAGCAGGGTGAGCTGGCCTGGCAACAGCGCATCATCCTGCTGCTGGTCACGCTGCTGCTCGTGCCGCCCTGCCTGAACATCGCGATCCTCATCTACGCGCGGACCGTGACGAGACAGGAAGAGTTCGCTGCCCGTTTCGCACTGGGCGCAAGCCGGGCGCGCATCGTGGCGCAGTTGTGCGTGGAAGTGCTGGTGCTCTCGTCGGTGGCCGGCATCATCGCGCTGGCGATCGCGCGGCCGATCCTCGTCGAGATCGGCGACATCATCCGTCGATTCCCGGACCTCGGCGGCTCGCTGCCCTTCTGGATCACCTTCGGTTTCTCCTGGCGCGCCGCGCTGTTCGTCGCCGCGCTGTCAGTGGTTGCCGCGCTGATCGCAGGACTGATTCCCGCGCTTCAGGCAACCGGCCGCGTGCTGCCGAACGCGCTTCGCACGCTGGGAAGCCGGACCGGCATTCCGCTCGGAGCAACGTGGACGGCGCTGATCGTGGCGCAAGTCGCACTGGCGCTGGCGGCCTTGCCATCGACGATCGAGCTTGCGTGGGGACATCTGCGCCCAGCCGTACTTGGACCAGGCTTTGCCGCACACGAATATCTCACTGCGCGGATTGTTGTTGACCCCGAGCAAGCGCCGGCCGCGGCGGCGGATCTTCCTGCGGTCGCGAATCGGGTCCGTGCCATCCAGGCCGATGTTGTCCGCCAGATCGAGTCGGACCTCGGAGCATCGGCGGTGACCTTCGTCGGAGCCCTGCCTGGTGCAGAGCCGATGACGCTGATCGAGATGGAAGAGGGCGCCGCGAACGATCGGCGCGTTCGACGTTACGTCCGGGCGAACCAGGTCGATCGGGCGTTCTTTGACGTGTTCAAAGTGTCGGCCTCAGCCGGGCGCACGCTCGACGAACGTGACTTCTCGGGCATGACAACGGCGGTCGTCGATGAGACGTTCGTGCGGCAGGTGATTGGCGACGGCAATCCCATCGGCCGCCGCATCAGGCCGGCCCCCGCGCGATCTGGAGACACCGAAACCGAGGCCGGTCCATGGTTCGAAATCGTAGGCGTGGTCCCCGATCGACCCGCCAACACGTCGCAGGGCCGCATGTACGTTGCGGCACAGCCTGGCGCACCTATGGCCACCGGCGCCATCCAGCTTGCGCTGCATGCCGGCCGCGATCCCGCGGCGATGTCGCGGCGCCTCCAAGAGATCGGCACGAATCTCGACACGCTCCTCCGCCTCGATGATGTGCGCCGCCTCGATGAAGTGCATGCCGAAGCGCAGATGTCCGGCAACCTGACCTCCTACGCGCTCGCCATCGTGACGTTTAGTGTGCTCGTGCTGTCAGCGGCGGGGCTTTATGCGTTGATGTCATTCACGGTCACGTTGCAACGCCGCGAGATCGGCATTCGAACGGCACTTGGCGCCAGGCAGGGCCGATTGCTGGCAAGCGTATTCGCGCGCGCGATGTGGCAAATCGCCGCCGGCGTTGGTGTTGGCGTCTCGATCGCGTTGTTCCTGCATCAGCGGATGAACATCGAGGTCGAAGGGGGATGGCACATCCCCGGGATTCTGCCGGCCGCCGCCCTCTTCATCATGACGATCGGCTTGTTGGCCGCGGCAGGACCTGCCCGTCGAGCTACCCGCGTCGATCCGACGGAGGCACTGAAGAACGGCTAGGGGTTGACCCGGAGATTGCATACGCTACGGGAGTGACGGACACATCCGGCGGCTACGTGCGCGTGCGGGGCGCGCGCGAGCACAACCTCAAGAACATCGACGTCGATATTCCGCGTGATGCTCTGGTGGTCTTCACCGGCGTGTCCGGCTCTGGCAAATCCTCGCTGGCCTTCGGCACCCTGTATGCGGAAGCGCAACGCCGATACCTGGAATCGGTCTCACCCTACGCGCGACGCCTGTTTCACCAGATGTCAGTGCCCGAGGTCGATGAGGTCGAGGGCCTCCCGCCAGCGGTAGCGCTGCAGCAGCAGCGCGGTTCGCCCAGCACCCGCTCATCGGTAGGCAGCGTGACGACGCTCTCCAATCTGCTGCGGATGTTGTATTCACGAGCCGGCCAGTACCCGCCCGGCCAGAGCATCATCTACGCCGAAGCGTTCTCGCCGAACACGCCGGAAGGCGCGTGTCCGCGCTGTCATGGCCTTGGCCGTATCTACGATGCGACCGAACAGTCGATGGTGCTGGATCCGTCACTGTCGATTCGCGAGCGTGCAGTCACGGCCTGGCCGGTGGCGTGGCAGGGCCAGAACCAGCGCGACATCCTGGTGTCGCTCGGCTACGACATCGACACGCCGTGGCGCAACCTGCCGAAGAAGCAACGGGACTGGATTCTCTTCACCGACGAGCAGCCGGTCGTTCCGGTCTATGCCGGCTTCGAAGCGGACGAAGTGCGGCGGGCCCGCAAGCGCAAGGAAGAGCCCAGCTACATGGGGACGTTCACCGGTGCCCGGCGCTACGTCCTGCATACGTTCGCGACAACGCAAAGCGCGATGATGAAGAAGCGGGTGGCGCGCTACATGGTGAGCTCCGAGTGCCCGGTATGCCATGGCAAACGCC
This sequence comes from Vicinamibacterales bacterium, assembly GCA_035553795.1. GTDB lineage: Bacteria > Acidobacteriota > Vicinamibacteria > Vicinamibacterales > UBA2999 > 12-FULL-67-14b. The sequence continues at coordinate 1,338 of DATMJU010000119.1, read as the reverse complement.
TGCGCCCCGAGTCACTGAGCGTCACTTTTGCGGATCTCGACATCACGGAGATCTCCCGGCTGCCGCTGCAAAAGCTGGCGGAGTTGCTGCGGCCGTTCGCCAGTGGCGTGAATAAGAGCCTGGCGAAGCGCACCAAGGAACATCCTGAGCAGGCGGTGGTCGCGCTGCGAATCACCGAGGATATCGTCGCGAGGCTCGAGACACTGCTCGACCTGGGACTCGGCTACCTGTCGCTCGAGCGCAGCACGCCGACGCTCTCGCCCGGCGAGTTGCAACGCCTCAGGCTTGCCACCCAGGTTCGCTCGAATCTGTTCGGCGTGGTCTACGTGCTTGATGAACCGTCGGCCGGGCTTCATCCGGTTGATACGCAGTCGCTACTGCGGGCACTCGATCGACTGAAAGCTTCCGGCAACTCCCTCTTCGTCGTCGAACACGACCTCGACGTCGTGCGCCACGCCGACTGGATCGTGGATGTCGGCCCAGGAGCCGGGCAGCACGGCGGCCGCATCCTGTATAGCGGTCTGCCGGCAGGCCTTGAACGCGTCGAGGCTTCGAAGACGCGTGTGCACTTGTTCCAGAACGCGACGCCACCCGCGCGCGCAGCGAGATCGCCAAAAGGCTGGCTGAAGCTCGCCGGCGTCACGCTGAACAACCTGCACGCCCTGGACGCCGAGTTCCCTCTCGGCGTATTCACCGCGGTCACCGGTGTCTCCGGATCCGGAAAGTCGAGCCTGGTGAGCCAGGCGCTGGTCGATCTCGTGGCGGCGCACCTCGGTCACACCGTCAGTGAGGATGAAGACGAGGTCGACGACCTGGATCTATCGCCCGTGTCAAAGGCGAGCGGCCGCATCGTGACGGGAATGGAGAGCATCACCAGGCTGGTCGTCGTCGATCAGAAACCCATTGGCCGAACTCCGCGTTCGAACCTGGCGACCTACACCGGCCTGTTCGATCACGTGCGAAAGCTGTTCGCCGAAACGAAGATGGCACGCGCCCGCAAGTACGACGCTGGGCGGTTCTCGTTCAACGTTCCGAAAGGACGCTGTGAGACGTGCTCGGGTGAAGGCTTCGTGATGGTGGAGTTGCTCTTCCTGCCCAGCGTCTATGCGCCCTGCCCAACCTGTCATGGCGCGCGCTATAACGCGAAGACGCTCGAGATCACCTATCGCGACAAGAACATCGCCGAAGTGTTGGACATGACGGTCGATGCGGCGTTCGAGTTCTTCGCGGACCAGCCTCACCTCGCGCGTGCCCTTGGCGTGGTCCGCGATGTCGGCCTCGGGTATTTGCGGCTGGGGCAGTCGGCCACGCAGCTCTCAGGGGGCGAAGCGCAACGCA
>DATMJU010000118.1:0-2375 GCA_035553795.1 Vicinamibacterales bacterium | reverse complement strand
CCTTCCCGGCCGACAGGCCCGGCAGCGCCGACGGCATGTACAGCAGGTCCCCTTCGTCCAGCGGCGGCATGAACTCACCGCCCAGGCGCGACAGTGGCACGATCGTGAGTGCGGCTGCCGCGAACGCAACCAATACTGCGGTCTTCGGGAAACGCAGCACACCCTCCAGCAAGGGGCGGTACACGGCGATCAGAAAGCGATTGAGCGGGTTCTTCTGCTCGTCCGGGATGCGGCCACGGATGAGATAGCCCATCAACACCGGCACCAGCGTGATCGACAGCCCCGCCGCAGCGGCCATCGCATACGTCTTCGTGAACGCCAGCGGCGAGAAGAGCCGCCCTTCCTGGGCTTCAAGCGTGAAGACCGGAATGAATGACAGCGTGATGATCAGCAACGAGAAGAAGAGCGCTGGCCCGACTTCGGCGGCGGCCTCGCCGATGACGCGCCACTGTTCGTCGCCCTTGAGCGTGTCGTCGCGGCCGGCTTGCTGGCGCGCATGCTTCCAGTGCTCGATGTGCTTGTGCGCGTTCTCGATCATCACGACGGCTGCATCGACCATCGCGCCGATCGCGATCGCGATGCCGCCCAGGGACATGATGTTGGCGTTGACCCCCTGGTAACGCATCACGATGAATGCAGCCAGGATCCCCAGCGGCAGTGACACGATGGCCACCAGCGCGGACCGGATGTGGAACAGAAAGATTGCGCAGACGAGGGCCACGACGATGAACTCCTCGACGAGCTTGTGCGCGAGGTTGTCCACCGCGCGCTCGATGAGGTTCGAGCGATCGTAGGTCGTCACGATCTCCACGCCGGGCGGCAGGCTGGGCTTGAGCTGATCGAGTTTCGCTTTGACCGCGCGAATCGTTTCGAGCGCGTTCTTGCCCGATCGCATCACGATGACGCCGCCGGCGACTTCGCCTTCGCCGTTTAGCTCGGCGATGCCACGTCGAGTCTCAGGACCGATCTGCACTCGGGCCACATCCGACAGGCGCACCGGCACGCCCGAGTTGGTCGTCGTCAGCGGGATCTTGCGGAAGTCGTCGAGCGAGGAGAGATAGCCGTGCGCGCGCACCATGTACTCGGCTTCGCCCAACTCCAGCACCGAGCCACCTGTTTCCTGGTTGGCCTTTCGGACCGCATCGATGATCCTTTCGTGCGTGATGTTGAATGCCCGCATGCGATCCGGGTCGAGCACGATCTGGTACTGGCGCACCATGCCGCCGAGGCTGGCGACCTCGGACACGTTGGCCACCGTCTTGAGCTCGTACTTCAGGAACCAGTCCTGCAAGGCTCTGAGCTGGGACAGGTCCATGCGCCCCGTGCGATCGACGAGCGCGTACTCGTACACCCAGCCGACGCCGGTCGCGTCGGGTCCGAGCGATGGCTTTGCCTGGGGTGGCAGGCGCGACTGGACCTGGTTGAGGTACTCGAGCACGCGGCTGCGCGCCCAATACGGATCGGTGCCGTCATCGAACAGGATGTAGACGAACGAGTCGCCGAAGAACGAGTAGCCGCGCACCGTCTTGGCGCCCGGCACGGACAGCATCGTCGTAGTCAGCGGATAGGTGACCTGGTTCTCGACGATCTGCGGCGCCTGGCCCGGATAGCTCGTGCGGATGATCACCTGCACGTCGGACAGGTCCGGTAGCGCATCGAGCGGCGTGCGCGCAAGCGACCACACGCCGGCTGCCGCCAGCATGACGGTCGCCAACAGCACCAGAAATCGATTGGCGATCGACCAGTGAATCAGTCGGGCAATCACTTGGCGGCTCCTGCATTGGCAGCCGTCATCGAGGTGACCTCGTATGCACCGTCCTTGGTCGGGCGAACCTCGAAGTTGACGGTGTCTCCCACCTTCAGGTTAGGTGGCAATACTCCCTGCGGCACCTCGAAGCCCATGGTCATCGGTCCCCACTTGAGCGAGGGAATCGGGCCGTGCGACAGCGTGACGTTGTCCTTCGCGAGCGCTTCGATCTTGCCCGTGCCGCGATGCACACTGCCTGCGGCCTGACCGGGATCCGCTTGCTGGCCGCCGCCAGCTGGGTCCTCGCCCATACGGTTGATCGAGGCCTTCAGGCTCGACTCGGAGTCGAGCAGGAACTGACCCGAGACGACGATCCGCTGGCCTGCGTCGAGACCCTTCCTGATTTCCGTCTGGCCTTGAGACTCCACACCGATCTCGACCTCGACGGGACGGAACTTGCCGCCTTCTTCGGCCCGGATCACGACGCTGCGCTTGCCGGTCTGAATGACGGCCTCGCTCGGCACCAAGAGGGTCTGGCTGCTCGTGGCCGGCGAGATGCCAATGGTGGCGAACATGCCGGGCACGAGCTTGCCGCCCGGGTTGGCCACTTCGATGCGCGCCTTGACGG
>DATMJU010000117.1:0-7870 GCA_035553795.1 Vicinamibacterales bacterium | reverse complement strand
CTTCAAGACACGCCTTCGATCGAGCACGTGGTCATCGTCCAACGGCTCCACGGGTCGCCCGTGCCGGTGCACGTGAAGGAAGGGCGCGACCACTGGTATCACCGCCTGATGCAGGAGACGTCGTACGAGTGCGAGCCGGAGGTGATGGATTCGGAGGACATGCTCTACGTCCTCTACACGTCGGGGACGACCGGAAAGCCAAAGGGCATTGTCCATACGACCGGCGGGTATCTCACCGGCACCTACGCGACCACGAAGTGGGTCTTCGACCTGAAAGACGAGGACGTCTACTGGTGCACTGCCGATATCGGCTGGGTAACCGGCCACAGCTACGTGGTCTACGGGCCTCTCGCCAACGGCGCCACGGTGGTGATGTACGAAGGCGCTCCCGACTGGCCGGCGAAGGATCGGCTGTGGGAGATCGTCGAGCGCTACGGCGTGACCGTGTTCTACACGGCGCCGACCGCGATTCGGGCGTTCATGAAGTGGGGCACCGAGTGGCCCGCCAAGCACAACCTCTCGTCCTTGCGCTTGATGGGTTCAGTCGGTGAGCCGATCAACCCCGAAGCCTGGATCTGGTATCACCTTCACATCGGCAACAGCCGCTGTCCGATTGTTGACACATGGTGGCAGACCGAGACCGGCGCCATCATGATTACGCCGCTGCCTGGCATCACGCGCACCAAACCAGGCTCGGCCACGCAAGCGTTCCCCGGCATCAGCGCCGAGATTCTCAACGACAAGGGAACCGGCGTGCCGGTCGGTGGCGGACTCCTGGCCATCACGAAGCCATGGCCGTCGATGCTGCGCAGCATCTATGGCGACCACGATCGCTACGTGAAGCAGTACTGGAGCCGCTGGAACCACAGCATTTACTTCACCGGTGACGGCGCGAAGCTTGACGACGAAGGGTATTACTGGCTGCTCGGCCGGGTAGACGATGTGCTGAACGTGGCCGGCCATCGCATCGGCACGATGGAGGTCGAGAGCGCGCTGGTCGATCATCCGAAGGTTGCCGAGGCGGCGGTCGTCGGCCGCCCGCACGAGATCAAAGGCCAGGCGCTGTCGGCCTTTGTGACCGTGAAGGAGGGCGTCAAGCATTCGCCCGACCTCGCCGACGAACTGAAGAAGCACGTCGCGCACAAGATCGGCGCGATCGCCAGGCCGGACGACATCATTTTCGCAGCCGACCTGCCGAAGACGCGCTCGGGAAAGATCATGCGACGCCTCCTGCGCGACATCGCCGAAGGCAAGGCGCTCGGCGACACGACGACGCTGGCGGATCCAGGCGTGGTGGCAAAATTGAAGGATCAGTACGAGTCGCAGGAGTCGTAGCGGCGCCTGATATGAACATGCCTCACGAACAGCGGCCCATCGCCATCTCCGTCGTCGTTCCGGTGCTCAATGAGTCGGCTAACGTTGTCGAGCTCGCGCGCGCCCTGGTCGCGACGCTCGAGCCGCTGTGCCGCGCGAATGGGTTCGGCGCCGACGCCTTCGAGGTGATGTTTGTCGACGATGGCAGTTCGGACGATACATGGGCGAAAGTCGAGCGGTTGCACGCCGGCAACCCTTGCGTGGGTGGCCTGCGACTCTCCCGTCGTTTCGGCCATCACCTGGCGGTGACGGCCGGACTCGACCGCGCCCGCGGGGAAGCCGTCGTCGTCATGGACGGCGATCTTCAGGATCCGCCGGAAGCGATTCCTGAGCTGTATGCGCGGCACAAGGAAGGCTACGACCTCGTCTACGCCATTCGCCAGCAGCGTCACGACCCGCTGCTCAAGCGCATCAACTCGCAGTTGTTCTGGCGGACCATGAACCGGGTCTCGGGTCTGCCGATGCCGCCCAATCAGATGATGCTCAGGATGCTGAGCCGCCGCTTTGTGAACGCGCTCGGACAGATGCGCGAATCGGCGCGATTCGTTCACGGCATGATGGCGTGGGCCGGCTTCCGCGTGACGACCGTCGAAGTTCAACACCGGGAGCGGCAGGCCGGCACCACCAAGTACAGCGTGCGCCGGCAGTTGAGCCTGGCGTTGTACGCGCTGACGTCGTTCTCCACAACCCCGCTGCGAATTGCGAGTGTGCTTGGCCTGATGACCGCCGGTGTCAGCCTGGTTGTCGGTGTGACGTTGATTGTCGCGAAGTTCTTCTACAGCTATTCGGTTGAGGGCTGGGCGTCGATCATGACGTCGCTGTTTTTTCTCTCCGGCCTGCAAATGTTCGTGCTCGGCATCATTGGCGAATACCTGGGCAAGACTTACCAGGAAGTGCAGCGTCGGCCGCTGTATTTTGTGAGTGACGCACTGTGATCAATGGTTGAGATCCTTACGTGGGACACGGCGTTCTTCGGCCGCAAAATCGGCATGTTGACGGGCGAACTCAGGTCGCGAGTTGCGGTCGCCGATGAACTGGACCGCGCTCGCCGCGAAGACTTTGCTTATCTGATCTGCCGGCCGCCCGTTGATGACGGGCTGGCGATTCACACGCTCGAACAAGCTGGCTTCTATCTGACCGATGTCGGGGTGACGTGGGTCTCTGATGCCGGTCGGTACTTGGCGGGAGCGACATCGCCGAGGCTAGTTCGTCACGCGACCGAGGCCGACTTGCCGCTGCTGACTGGTGAGGCCGTCAAGCTGTTCCGTCGCAGCCGCTTCTACAGCGATCCGTTCTTCTCGGAAGCGGAGGCGGATCGCCTGCACGTGGCTTGGCTTGAAAACTCGGTCGCCGGCAAAGCCGCCAATGCCGTTCTGATCATCCCTGACGCCGGATTTGTCACCTGCAAGCTCACGAAGGACGGCGCTGGCGAGGTGCCCTTGATCGGCGTATGGGAGCAGAGCCGGCGTCGCGGTGCCGGGCGCGAGTTGATGACCTCCGCGATAGAGTGGTTTGCCACACAGGGTGTGAAGACCGTGCGGGTCAAGACCCAGGTGAAGAACCTGCGCGCGATGAACTTCTACCATCGCCTTGGTTTCGATATCGATTCAATGGATATGACGATGGGCTGCAGGTTGTCTGGCGGAGACGCGAAATGAGTCGAGCGGAGAAGAGGACGGTCCTTGTGACCGGGGCGGGGGGGTACATTGGAGCCACGCTCGTCGATCAACTGCTGGCGGCAGGCCACCGGGTCATCGGACTCGATCGCTATTTTTTTGGTGAGTCGCTCCTCGGCGACACTTTGCTGAACCCGAACTTCGAGCTTCGCCGGAAGGACGTGCGCGAGGTTGAGGCGTCTGACTTCGACGGCGTGGACGCCGTCTGCGACCTTGCGGCGCTCTCCAACGACCCGGCGGGGGCGCTCGATCAAGATCTGACCTACTCCATCAATCACCAGGCTCGCGTGCGCTCGGCAGAGATGGCCAAAGGGGCCGGCGTCAAGCGGTACGTCCTGGCCAGCTCCTGTTCCGTTTACGGAGCCGGCGACGGCCGTCCGTTGACGGAGGAGAGCGCGACGCAGCCGATCTCGACGTATGCCATGGCCAACCTCAAGGCCGAGGCCGACTTGCTGCCGATGAATGACTCGAAGTTCGCCGTCACGGCCTTCCGACAGGCGACGGTGTTCGGGCTATCGAAGCGAATGCGCTTCGATCTGGTCGTCAACTTGATGACGATCAACGCGGTACAGAAGGGCAAGATTTTCGTGATGGGGGGCGGCAAGCAATGGCGCCCCATCGTCCACGTCGCGGACACGGCCAGCGCATTCGTGTCAGTGCTGGAGCGTGCGCCATCCGAGGTGGGCGGTCGCGTCTTCAATATTGGCTCCAGCGAGCACAACTACCAGGTGCTGAGCCTTGCCTACATCGTCCGAGAGAACATCCCGTTTCCGATTGAGCTGGACGTGGTGCCGGATGACTCGGACGCCCGTAACTACAACGTTTCGTTCACCCGCGCGGAGAAGGAACTAGGCCTCAAGCCCTTGCGATCACCGGCTGACGGCGCGCGCGAGATTTACGAAGCCCTCAAGCTGGGTCGGACCGATACCGGTATCAAGACCGTGACCGTCAAGTGGTATCAGCACATCATCGATGCCAAGCGCCTCGTTGACGAGCTGTCCATCGGCGGCAGGCTGTTGTAATTAGCGGATGCGCCGATGCCTTGAGTGCGAGACACGTTTTGGCGGATCCACGTGGGTATGCCCTGCGTGCAACTTCACCCCGAAAGTCGTCGCGGGCATCCCGATCTTCGCGCCTGAGTTCGCCTCGTCAGTGTCTGGCTATGAATCGGCGCTATTCGAAGCCCACGGGAGCGATCTGGCAGACAAGAGCTTCTGGGCAATCGGGCGAGCTGAGATCATCAGCTGGGCTCTTCGTCGCTACGCGCCCACCGCTGGGAAAGTTCTGGAAGTCGGCTGTGGGACCGGGGGTGTCCTGGCACATCTCGAGCGCGCGTTCCCGACGACGGAGCTCACCGGCGCCGAAGCATTGCTTCCTGGCCTTCGCGCCGCTTCTCAACGTCTGTCGAGGACACAGTTGTTGCAATGTGATGCGACAGCGCTGCCGTTCGACGCCGAATTCGACGCGGTTGGCGCATTCGACGTCATCGAGCACATCAAGCAGGATGAAGCCGTGATTCGGGGCATGGCCGCGGCACTCGCGCCAGGAGGTGTGGTGTTGATCACAGTGCCACAGCATCCTTTCCTATATGGTCCCGCCGACGTTGCCGCGATGCACGAACGACGGTACACGGCCTCCGGATTGAAGGCCCGGCTCCGCGCAGCTGGTCTCACGCCACTGTGTGTTACCTCTTTTGTCAGCGTCCTTTTTCCCGCGATGGCTGCCGTGCGCCTGGTCGCGAAGTACCGCGGCGGATCCTACGACTCCGCCGAAGAATTCAAGATCGGCGCGCTGAATGGGGTATTCAAGCGCGTGATGGATATCGAGCGATGGTCAATTGCGCTGGGAGTGCGATGGCCTTTTGGCGGGTCGCTTCTGGCGGTCGCCCGCAAGATGGCCCCCTGACGGGTAGCGCCCCGAAACCCTGACGCGCGCCTGGCATCTGAGCAACCATGACCTGGCGAATTTTCGCGGCCGTCCTCCTTTCGGTCTCGGTGCTTGGCGCGCAGACGCAAACTCCGCCTGCCGTAGACACCTCGAAGATCGGTCCCCAGGTCGGCGCCGTCGTGCCTTCAGTTGAAGGAGTCGACCAGTTCGGCACGCGCCGCACGCTCACGTCGGTATACGGACCGAAGGGCGCGATGCTCGTCTTCTTCCGGTCCGCCGATTGGTGACCGTACTGCAAAACGCAGCTCGTGGAGCTGCAAAGCCGCTACAACGACATCAAGCGCCAGGGACTCGGGCTGATCGCGATTAGCTATGACGCGCCGGAGACGCTCAAGAGGTTTTCGGACTCGCGGGGCATCACGTTCCCGCTGATTTCCGATCCCGGGTCGCAGACCATCCGCCGGTACGGGTTGCTCAATGAGACCGTCGATCCGAAATCGCGGACCTACGGCATCCCGCACCCCGGGACGTTCATCGTCGACCGCAAGGGCGTTGTCGTGTCCCGCTTCTTCGAGGACGCCTACCAGGAGCGATTTACCGCATCGACGGTGTTGTCGACCATGGCGGGGGCCGCACCGGCCGGCACGATCAAGGGCGCGACTCGCCACCTGTCGATGACCGTCTCGATCAGCAATTCGACCGCTGCGCCCGGAGAGCGTCTCGCGGTGATGGCCGACATCACGCCGGGCCGGGGGATGCACGTGTATGCGCCCGGCAAGCACACCTACCAGGTCGTGAAGCTCGAGCTCGATCCGCAGCCGTGGCTGAAGCTCCACCCAGCGGTGTATCCGGCGTCGGAGATCTATCACTTCAAGCCGCTCGACGAACGCGTCGAGGTGTTCATGAAGCCATTCCGCCTGCGTCGTGACGTGACGCTGCTCGCTTCGCCAGAAGCGCAGAAGCTGCTTGGCGCAGCGCCGTCGGTCACCATCACCGGGGCGCTGGAGTACCAGGCGTGTGACGACAAGATCTGCTTCAATCCCGAACGAGTGCCGGTGAGCTTTTCGATCGCGGTCAAGCCGCTCGACCGGCGCCCGCCGGGATAGCGCGGCGCCGGGGAACTATCCGGGGGAGGAGTTGCCGCGCGCGAGCTCTTCGACCGCCACTCGTTCCAGCCGCACATGGCGGCCGGCGTTGACCGGATCGAGTCTGCCTTCGGCGACGAGCTTTTCGATGCCTTCGATGTTGGTTCGGAGCAGCCGGGTCGCCTCGTCGATCGAGATCAGCCGCGGCAGCAGTTCGATGTGCTCGACGCGGTTGCGTCCGCCCACCTTCGCGCGCTCCAGCGCGGCGACGGCTTCAGCGGAAAACTTGTCGTGATCGATCGGCTCGCCTTCGAGCGCCCGCGCGCTGGTCACGGCCACGCTCACCGTCACCAACGCGCGTTGCTCGGTGCGGTAATCGCGGAACGTCAACCGCTCTTCGACCATGGCGCGCGTCCGCTCCGCGAGCGTCATCGCATCCGCCGGGTTGGTCTCCGGCAGGAGCACCGCGATGGTGTCTTCGTCGTAGCGGAACACCCAGTCGTGCTGACGGAAGTAGGCGCGCAGCAGGATGCCCATGCGCTCGAGAATGCGATCGCCCACACCGTAGCCGTGCGTCTTGTTGATCGCCGACAGGTTGTCGATGTCGATCAGCATCATCGACAGCCAGTGCTCGAACCGCTCGGCGCGGCAGCACTCCTTGGGCAACACGGCATCCAGCACCGGCCTGGTGTGGAGCGTCGTCAATTGATCCTCAATCGCCGACGCATGTGGCGTGTGGACCAGACGCGCGGTCCAGCCCCCAAGCACGTCAAACGCAGCGCGGCGGATGATCTGGCAGGCCTGCGGCCAGGGCTCGGTGTTCGCGCCGACGCGCGGATCGAGCGACAGCTCATCGATCGCCGTGCTCATCATGATGTGGACAAAGGTGAAGAGCTGCTCCGGCGTGAGCTCGCGGTCAGATACCAGGCTGGCCAGTTCGCTGACGCCCGGAGCCCGCGAGTCGATACGACCTTCCAGGACGGCGTCGCCGAACAGCCGCGTGATCTGGTTGCCAAGGCGCACGCAGTAATTGGCGTCGAGCCGCCGTGACTCCCCGGACAACGGAAACGTCGCCACCGTGTCGGCGACGATGACATCACGCCGATCCTCGAAGTGGTGAGCGACATGGCGCCGCAGTTCGACGTCGAGTCCGAGTTCAGCGGTGGGTTTCATGAGGGGTTCGTCCAAGTATTTCGGCCCGTCGCAAGCGTAACTCCATATCGCGTCATCCCTGTCAGGCCGAAACACTTAGTGAGCTATGAGGCGACAAGAGTGTAACCCTGCGCGAAATTGCACGCTTTCGCGCTAAGGTCCAGTTGCTACGGCACGTGGCCAATACCTATCATCAGTGTTTGCTGACAAATTTGTGAGTGGCAGAGTTTGAGGATCGATGCGTAAGAAGCTTGGTGAGTGCCTGATTCAGGCAGGCCTCATCACTGAAGACGATCTGCAGTCCGCATTGACGGAGCACAAACGCACAGGCGAACGCCTGGGCGCAGTACTCGTCCGCCTCAATCTCGCCACCGAACGTCAGATCGCCAAGGCGCTCGCCTATCAGCTCGGGTTCCCGTACTTGAACCTGGCTGAGAATCCGCCCGACCCAACCATCGTCACGCTGATTGCCAAAGAGGTTGCGCTCAAGCGCTCGTGCGTCGCGATTCGCCTCGACAAGAACCTGCTGACGGTCGCGATGGCCGACCCGCTGCTGTTCAGCCTGGTGCAGGACCTCGAGTTCCAGACGGGCTATCGCATCAAGCAGGTCGTGGCGACGCGCGCTGACATCCTCGAAGCGATCGCAGCCGGCTATCCCGATAAGGCGCTGATCAAGGCGTCGGCCGCGCTGCGCTC
>DATMJU010000116.1:0-2581 GCA_035553795.1 Vicinamibacterales bacterium | reverse complement strand
GATCACCGCCCGCGACGCCGCCACGCGCGCCCGGGCGTCGGGCGCGAGTCCCACTTCCGCGCGATCGTCGGCAATGGCGAGCAAGTCCGTCAGCGACAGATCAGATCCGTTGAGGAGAATCATCGTTCTTGAGAATCATGCCACGTACGGGACACGGAGGCACGAAGGCACGGAGCAATTTGATCAAACGCCTCCATGTCGCCGTGTCTCCGTGTCCCGTACGTTAAAGTAGAGACATATGAACATCGTCGTGCTCGGCGCCCAGTTCGGCGACGAAGGCAAGGGCAAGATCGTCGACCTGATGACGCCGAAGTTTTCGTGGGTGGCCCGTTACCAGGGCGGCCACAACGCCGGCCACACGGTCTACGTCAACGGCAAGAAGTTCGTGCTGCACTTGATTCCGTCAGGGATCCTGCACGACGGCGTGTTGTGCATCATCGGCAACGGCGTGGTCGTCGATCCGCAGGCGTTGTTCAAGGAGATCGAGGAGCTGGCCGGGCTCGGCATCCACGTCGGCGATCGGCTGCTGATCAGCGACAAGGCGCACCTGATCCTGCCGTATCACCGCGAGCTCGACGTGTTGAGCGAAGCGCGCCGCGGCGAGCGCAAGATCGGCACGACGTCGCGCGGCATCGGTCCCGCCTACGAGGACAAGATCGGCCGCCGCGGCATCCGCGTGTGCGATCTTGTCGACACCAAGGCGCTGGCGGATGAAGTGCGCGCCAACGTCGACGCGCGCAACCAGATCATCAAGGACTCCACGCTCGACTGGAAGCAGGTCTACGACGACCTGCTCGCGTACGGCGAGCGCATGCGCCGCTGGACCGGCGACGTCTCGCTGGTGCTCGACCAGGCGATGCGCAAGGGACAGCACGGCCTGATCGAAGGCGCCCAGGGCGCGATGCTCGACATCGATCACGGCACCTATCCGTTCGTGACCTCGTCCAACGCGACGATCGGCGGCGCCTGCACCGGCCTGGGCATTTCGCCGCGCGCCATCAACGGCGTGCTCGGCGTGGCCAAGGCCTATCTCACGCGCGTCGGCGAGGGGCCGTTCCCGACCGAGTTGTTTGGCGGCATTGGCGATCGCCTGCGCGAGACCGGCATGGAATACGGCGCATCGACCGGCCGTCCGCGGCGGTGCGGCTGGTACGACGCGGTCGCGGTCCGTTACGCCGTGCGCGTCAACGGCATCGACAGCATCGCGCTGACGAAGCTCGACGTGCTGGATGGCCTCGACACCATTGAGATCTGCACCGGCTACAAGATCGGCGATCGGACGGTCAGCGAGTTCCCGTCGGATCTGAACAGCTGCGGACCGATCACGCCGATCTACGAGTCATGGCCAGGCTGGTCGGCACCCACCAAGGGCGCGAAGTCGTACGACCAGCTGCCGGCGGAAGCGAAGAAGTACATCAAGCGGCTGGAAGAGGTGAGTGGCGTGCCGGTCGGGCTGATTTCAACCGGCTCGGATCGGAACGAAACGATCATTCGCGACGACAGCGTCGTTGCGGGCTGGTTGAAGTAGCAAGCAGTAGCAAGTAGCAGGTAGCAAGAAGCAAGTAGCAAGTAGCAAGTAGCAAGTAGCAAGAAGCAAGAGGTTCTTCCTGCTACTTGCATCTTGCTACTTGCTACCTCTTGCTACTTGCTACTTCTTATTCCTGTTTGCAAACGCCTCGATGTTGAGGGCTTCCGGGGTCATGCCCCAGTCGATGCCGGCGCGGTAGCGCGTCGGCATGCCCTTCGGCATCTCGAACGCCGCCCAGGCGATCGCGCCCGCGCACTTGACCGGGTTCTTCGCATCCCCCAGCACCACGCGCACGCGTTGATTCGGCTTGAGGATCGTCGGCGAGACGACCTGCGCGCCAACGGTTGACAGATCGATTAACGCCGCGGGGTTGCCGTCGACCGCCACTTCGACGCCGTCCTTGATGCGGATGCGCGGCGCGCGGCGCGTGCCTTTTTGATCCAGCGCCGGCTTCGGCGGCTCTTCGACCGCGACCGCACCGCCCCCTGCGCCCGCCCGCTTGACCGCCACGCGGTTCTGCGACGCATCGCGAGCCATGATGCGCACTTCGCAGTTGGTAAGGGTGGGATCGTCCTTGATGCGGTTGATCAGCGCCGTGCCGCGCGAGGTCGCCGAGAACTCGTCCTGCATCGCGATCAGCACCGGCTTGGTGCGCATAATGTGGTCGAGCGCTTCGAGTGCTTCAGTGTCGGCAAAAGTCTGGATCTGAGCGCCGGGGTCGAGCCGCTCCTGCAGGCCTGGCAGCGAATCGGCCGGTCCGATTAAGACGATACGCGACGACACAGATCATCGAGTGTACCACGCCTGCCGGTTACGAATCCGTCAGCGCGGCGCGGTGCGGTGCGGGTTTGCTATTTCTTTGCGCCTTCGAGCGCGGACGCGACGGCCCGCAGCAGAGCCTCGGGCGAAAACGGCTTGAGCAACACCGGGGTGTCGCCGGCGGATTCGTGGAGCGCGTCGCTCTGTTCAACGTAACCGGTGACAAACAGGATCGGCAGCTCGGGATGGTTCTTTCGCAGCCGAGCTGCCAGCTCGATGCCGCCCATCTTCGGC
>DATMJU010000115.1:0-2502 GCA_035553795.1 Vicinamibacterales bacterium | reverse complement strand
GATCGATGTAGGCCTTCATGAAGTCCATCCACATCGGCAGCGCCGCGGTCGTGCCGGTCTCGTTGTAGCCGATCGGCTTCTTCTCGTCGTTGCCCAGCCACACGCCGACGGTGATGTTCGGATCGAAACCGACGAACCACGCGTCGGTGTTGTCATCGACCGTTCCGGTCTTGCCGGCCAGCGGCCAGTTGAGCGAGTTGGCGGCGGCAGCGGTGCCGTGCTGCACGACGCCGCGCATCAAGTTGGTGATCACGAACGCCGTGTCGGCGCGAATCGCATCCTTCGGCTGCGGCCGCCGTTCTTCGAGGAGCGACCCGTCGCGATCCGTGATCGCCTCAGCGAAATACGGCTCCATGCGGATACCGTGATTCGGGAAGGCCGAATACGCGCTGGCGATTTCGAGCAGCGTCACTTCCTGGGCGCCGAGCGCCATCGACAGGAACGGGCGGAACTCCTGCGCGAAGCCGAACTTCCTGGCGTAGGACGCGACCTGCGTGGGACCGAGCATCTCGATCACCTTCACGGACGGGATGTTGCGTGACTGCTCGAGCGCCCGGCGCACGGTCAGCGGCCCCATGAACTTGCGATCGTAATTCTGCGGCGTGTAGCGCGGTTGGCCGGCGCCGGCGTCAAAGCTGGTCGGCTCGTCGATGATCACGGTTGTCGGCGTGAGCCCGCGATCGATGGCCGCGGTATAGAGGAGCGGCTTCACGGTCGAGCCCATTTGCCGGTAGGCCTGGGTCGCCCGGTTGAACTTGCTGCGCGAGAAGCTGTAGCCCCCGACCATGGCAAGGATCTCGCCGGTGCGGTTGTCGAGCGCGACCAGCGCGCCTTCGACGATCGGCGTCTGCTCGAGCGTCACCGCGGCGGTGCGTCCGTCAACGCTGGTCAACTCGACGTCAATGAGGTCGCCCTTCTTCAGGATCTGCGACGGCGACGTGCGGCGAGTCCATTGCATACCCGCCTTGGTAAGGGTAGCGGTCAGCTCCCCGATGCGAAGCGTGGCGGTGCTGTCGTCGACGTCGGCGACGATGGCCGGCACGATGTCGCCGGCAGCCATGCGGCGGCTCCAGCGGTCGCTCTTGAATGCGGCAATCGACTGGCCTTCGGCGATGATGTTCCGGCGCGGCTTGCGGAAACCGCGCCGCTTGTCGACACGGCGCAGGCCGCGATCCACCGCCTGGTTGGCGGCGAGCTGCAGCCTGGTGTCGAGTCCGGTCTTCACGGTGAGGCCGCTCTCATAGAGGGCTTTCGCGCCATACTTGGCCTCGAGGTACTTGCGCACCTCTTCGAGGAAATATGGCGCCGTGCTGCTCTCGCCGGCCGGATCGCCGGCCACCACGATCGGCTTCGCCTTGGTCGCTTCGGCGACTTCGGTGGTGATGAAGCCTTCTGACGCCATGCGGTCGAGTGCGTAATTGCGACGGCGCCTTGTCGCCTCAGGATTAACGAACGGGCTCTGGCGCACATTGCCCTGGATGATTCCTGCGATGGTGGCGGCTTCTTCGAGGGCCAGCGCCTTGGCGGGCTTGCGGAAGTACAGCTGCGACGCGGCCTCGACGCCATACGCGCCGTGGCCGAAATAGATCTGGTTGCAATAGAACGTGAAGATTTCTTCCTTGGTGTAGCGCTTCTCGATGCGCATCGCCACCAGGGTTTCCTTGATCTTGCGTTCCCAACTGCGATCGCCAAGCTTGAAGCCGATGTCGGCGGGGAAGATGTTGCGTGTCAGCTGCTGCGTGATGGTGCTGGCGCCGGGCACGCGGCCGCGCGACGCCACGTCGCGCACCAGAGCGAGGAACATGCGCGTGATGCTGAAACCCGAGTGCTCGAAGAAGCCGGCATCCTCGGCGGCAAGAATCGCCTGCCGCAGATTCTCAGGAATGTCGGTGTAGCCGATGACGACGCGACGCTCGACGGCGAACTCGCCCACGAGCTGTCCGTTCTTGCCAATGACGCGTGTGATCGTGCTCGGCGCGTAGCTGTCGAGCGCACTGACTTCAGGCAGATCGTCGGAGTAGGCGAACAGCACGCCACTCAGCGTGCCCAAGAGGGCCGCGCCGACGAACAGCGCGGCCAGGCCGGCATGTCGGGCGTATTTGACGGCGACTTTCACGTGGTTGCCTCTTCGCAGTATAGCCCGTTGATTACGGCTGAAAATCGCCGGTTCCCGTCCCGATCTTGCTCAGGTTGACAGCTTCGCACTCAGATTTCATACTAAGGACATGAGCAAAATCATCGGGATCGACCTGGGCACCACCAACTCCGTAGTCGCCGTGATGGAAGGCGATCAGCCGACCGTCATCCAGAACGCCGAGGGCAGCCGCATCACCCCTTCGGTCGTGGCGTTCAGCAAGACCGGAGAGCGGTTGGTGGGGCAGGTCGCCAAGCGCCAGGCCGTGACCAATCCGGAGAACACAATTTTCTCGATCAAGCGGTTCATGGGCCGCCGCTATGACGAAGTCAGCGAAGAAATGAAGATGGTCCCGTACCGCGTGGAGC
>DATMJU010000114.1:0-8139 GCA_035553795.1 Vicinamibacterales bacterium | reverse complement strand
ACCGCAGCGAGCGGTTGCAGCGGCTCAATGTCGAAGCGGAGCTGCTCGCGCTCAGGACCAGGGAGATTGGCATCCGCACTGCGCTCGGTGCACGCCGCCCGGCATTGCTTCGCACGATTCTCAGCCAGGTGCTGACGCCGGTTGCGTTCGGCATGGCCGCCGGCGTAATCGCCGCGGTGCCCGCGGGACTGATGCTGGGAGGCGAACCGTTCTACCTGGAGTCGGGCGATCCGCTGGTTTATGCCGGCGCGCTGTTCGTGTTCGCCGCCGCCGGCCTCCTGTCCGCCATCAAACCGGCGATGAAGGTGCTTCGCGGCAATACGATCGACGCGCTGCGGCATCCGTAGGTCACCCTCCACGCCCCTCAATTCGTCCCAGCAATTTGCAGCGGCGTCCCTCCTGTCACGCCGTTGGGAGAAGCGAGCCGGTATTCTGACCCGATGGCGTCGGCCTCCAGCCCCGGAGTAGATGATGCCGCGGCGCGAATCATCGTGACGCCGCTGGTGGGCATCGCCGTGCCCAATCTCGCCGGCATGATCGACCACGGCGCCCACTCGCCGATTGGCCTCGTCGCCAGCTATGCGTGGTTCATCCTCATTGCCTACGTCACGTGGGAAGCGAACCTGCGGTTCTATCTGCGCTTCCAGGATCGCACGGCGTGGCTGACGCGGCCGTGGCACCGCGTCAGGCTGCTGGTCGGCCTGATTTGCCTGTTCACGATCCCCTTCATGTTTTCGGCGCTGTGGCTCTGGGCGGCGCTGTTCCAGGATCCGAACGCGACGTGGCGCTCGATCGCCATGGCGGTGACGATCGTCGTCGCCGCGGTTACGTTCGTGACGCATGTTTACGAGACGCTGTTCCTGGTCAAGGAATGGCAGAGCGATCGGCACCGCAGCGAGCGGTTGCAGCGGCTCAATGTCGAAGCGGAGCTGCTCGCGCTCAGGAGCGAAGTGCATCCGCACACGCTGTTCAACAACCTCAATGCGCTGAGCCACCTGGTGGAGCAGCGTCACCCGCGCGCGACGGCGTTCGTGTCCGCGCTCGCCGGCAGCTATCGTTACCTGCTCAAGACCGGCTCCAAGCGGCTGGTGCCATTGGCTGATGAACTGGCGCTGCTGGACCAGTTCCTCTCGCTGGTGACGATTCGCTACGCCGAAGGACTCAACGTCGAGGTGCACGTCGATGCACAGTCTGCGTCGCGATGGTTGATCCCGCCGGTGGTGTTGCCGGAACTGCTCGAAAATGCAGTGAAGCACAACGAGTTCACGGCCGATAATCCCATGAGCATCGAGATTCGACTGGAGGGTGACCGGCTGACGGTGGCCCACCAGACGCGTCCACGCCGGGCGACGGTGTCGTCGACGGGTGTCGGGCTGGAAAACTTAGCTCAGCGATTTCGGCTAACTACAGGCGTTGCCGCACGTTGGGCCCAATCAGGTGGGCGCTTCGTCGTCACGCTGCCACTTGTGGCGGCAGACGGCTCGAACATTGCACAATAGAGATTCATGCGGCGCATTCTGTCCTCGCTTTGTTTCACCGTCGCACTGCTGTGCCCGTGGGTCGCGTATGCGCAGGGCCCGGCGAGCTGCACTACCACCTCGCAGAATCTCTGGGTTCGTGATCAGCTCAACACCTATTACTACTGGTATCAGTTCCTTCCGGGCGGCGTGAACCCGGCGTCGTACGCCTCCCCGGAATCGTACCTGGAAGCCGTCCGCTATCGTCCGATCGACAACTCATTCAGTTTCATCACGCTCGCCGCATCGAGCGATGCGTTCTACAGCGACAGCCAGTTCATTGGCTATGGCTTTGGCAACCAGACCACGAACACCGAGATCCGCGTGCTGCAGGTGTACGACGACAGCCCGGCGTCCGAAGCCGGACTGTCGCGCGGCGATCGCATCACCGCGGTGAATGGGCAGAGCGTGGCGGCGCTGGTCGCCAATGGCACGATCGGCAACGCGTTTGGCGCCGCCGAAGTTGGCGTCGCCTCCACGATCGACTGGGAAACGCAAAGCGGCGAGCGTCGCAACGCCCGCCTGGTCAAACGGCTCGTCACCATTCCCACGGTCTCGCTGACGCGTGTGGTCGATGTTGACGGACGCCGTGTCGGATACGTGTTCTTCCGCAACTTCGTGACGCCCTCGACGGCCGCCTTGAACGAGGCGTTCGCTGCGCTGAAGGCCGCCGGTGCGAACGAGCTTGTGCTCGACCTGCGCTATAACGGCGGCGGGCTGGTTGACGTCGCGGTTCACCTGGCGAGCCTGATCGGCGGCAGCCGCACCAATGGCCAGGTGATGCTGAACTACGTGCACAACGACAAGGTTGGCCCGCAACTCAACAAGACGACGCGTTTTACCAATCCTGATGGTGCCCTGAACCTCCAGCGGCTCGTGGTCATTACCACCCGCGGCTCGGCATCCGCGAGCGAGCTGGTGATCAACTCGCTGCGTCCGTACATGCCCGTCACCGTGATCGGCGATGCGACGTATGGCAAGCCGGTCGGTCAATACGGACTGCGCTTCTGCGACAAGATCCTGTATCCGGTGGCGTTCTCGATCAAGAACGCGAATCTCGAGGGCGACTTCTTCGACGGCATCCCGGTGGACTGCGTCGCCGGCGACGATTACACGCGCCAGTTGGGCGACACCAATGAAGCGTCGTTCGCCGAGGCGCTGCGATTCATCCGCACCGGCTCCTGCACACCGCGCGCGGCGGCTGAAGCGCAGGCGCTGAGAGCGCCGTTCGTGTTCAGGCCCACCGGCTGGGCCGCGATGCTGAACGCGCAATAATCGGCCTCGTGCCGGAACTCCCTGACATCGAGCTCTACCTGCATGCGCTGCAATCGCGCATTGTGGGTCAGCGGCTCGAGCGCATTCGGCTGGCCAGCCCCTTCCTCGTTCGTTCCTTCAATCCGCCGATCGATCACGCGCACGGCAAGACCGTCGTGGCATTGCGACGCCTCGGCAAGCGGCTGGTTTGGCAGCTCGAGGACGACCTGTTCCTGGTCATTCACCTGATGATTGCGGGCAGGTTCAAGTTCCTCGACGCCGGCGCGAAGATTCCAGGCAAGGTCGGCCTGGCGGCGTTCGATTTCCCGCATGGGTCGCTGATCCTCACCGAGGCCGGATCAAAGCGGCGCGCATCGCTTTACCTGGTGAAGGGCGAGACGGAGCTACGGTCACACGATCCTGGCGGTCTTGAAGTGCTGACGTCGACGCCGAAACAGTTCGGCGCGGCGCTGACGCGTGAGAACCA
Source organism: Vicinamibacterales bacterium (assembly GCA_035553795.1). Taxonomy (GTDB): domain Bacteria; phylum Acidobacteriota; class Vicinamibacteria; order Vicinamibacterales; family UBA2999; genus 12-FULL-67-14b. The sequence continues at coordinate 4,881 of DATMJU010000114.1, read as the reverse complement.
CACCTTGAAGCGCGCGCTCACCGATCCCCATCTGTTGAGCGGCATTGGCAACGCCTACTCGGACGAGATCCTGCACGCAGCGAAGATGTCGCCGATGCTGCTGACCAACAAGCTGACCGACGACCAGATCGCGCATCTCCACACGCAGACCATTGCGGTGCTCACCAAATGGCGAGACGAGTTGATCGCGGAGGCCGGCGACGACTTCCCCGGCAAGGTGACGGCATTTCGTGACGGCATGGCGGCGCACGGTCGATTTGGCAAGCCTTGCCCGGTGTGCGGCACGCCCATCCAGCGGATTCAGTACGCGACCAACGAAGCCAATTACTGTCCGACGTGCCAGACCAACGGCAAGCTGCTGGCCGATCGCGGGCTGTCGCGGCTGTTGAAGGAAGACTGGCCGAAGTCGCTCGAGGATCTCGAGCGATTCAAGTCCGACCGGAAAGCGTAAGTGGACGACGAGCCGGGCGATCAGCCTTCGGCTTCGACGAACTCCGGCTCTTCGCGCTGATCGGGCGCCGGCGCGGCAGCCAGATCTATCTCACGCTCGAACGTCAAACAGTCCGCAAGATACTCATGAGCGGGCTTGTCCGTGCGAGCGAGGAATGCATCGAGAGGTGTGGCGAACTCCCGTTCGCCTTCGCGAACCTGGATGCTTGGGAACGATCCATCGGCGTGCCTGGGCGAATAGCGGTGCCAGAAATCAATGTGCCAGCGCGTGAACTGCCGCACGCGTTCAAGCCCATGCGCATCGGCGCCCCAGTGCTCCCGTGCGAGCGTGACGTAGCGGCGATAGATCGCGACGCGTTCGTCCGCGGTCAGGTCGCGATAGCCGTCCTGCATTTCCCGGAACAGCCATGGCTTGATCAGGACGCCGCGAGCGCTCATCACGCCCACGCAGCCCGCCCGCGCGAGCCCTTGTTCCACGTCATGTGGAAACAGGATGTCGCCGTTGCCGACGACCGGTACCGGCACCGCCGAGACCACAGAGCCGATCGCGTCCCAGTCGGCCGCGAAGCGGTAGCGCGCATTCCGCGTCCTGCCGTGAACGAAGACAGCATCCGCCCCGCCGTCTACGGCAGCTTTCGCCTGCTCGATGACGTTGCGTGTCTCGTCGTTCCAGCCGAGGCGCAGCTTCACGCTGACCGGCACCTTCGTCACGGCCTTCTTCATGGAGTCGACGATGCGGCGGATGCGTTGGGGCTGGCGTCCCAGCGCCGCGCCAATGCCTTTGTGCGTGAAGTGATCGATTGGGCAGCCGCAGTTCAAGTCCACCAGCTCCGCGCCGCGCGACTCGACCAGCGCCGCGGCCCAGCCAATCTCCTCAGGGTTGGTGCCGGCCAGCTGCACGCCGAAGAACGGTTCGCCGTCGAACTTGCGAATCAGCGCGAACTCCCCCTTCTTCCGCTGTTTGAGCCGGCGTGCCACGGTCATCTCGCTCATCGTGACGCGCGCGCCGAGCTCGACGCACAGGCGGCGATAGGGGAGGTTGGAGCCCTTGGTCATCGGCGCCATCACCACGGCGCCGGTCAGGACTTCGCGAAGGGTCATGACTTAAGCTTAGAGCATGCGACAGCGACTCGCCGCCGTGATCGTACTGGTCTTGTGGCTGGCGCCCGGCATCGACGGCCAGGCCAGGAACTTCATGTGGAAGGTCGAAGGCGAGGGCGGCAGCGCGTACCTGCTTGGGTCGCTGCATGTGCTCACGCCTGAGTGGTATCCGCTCAGCGCCACCATCAACAGGGCATTCGCCGAGTCCAAGGTCCTGGTCGAGGAGATCGACATCGCTGAAGCCAGCGATCCCACGCAGATGATGTCGGCGCTCACGAAAGCGATGTTGACGAGTGGCCGCACGCTGGACCAGGTCATTGCGCCGGACGTCTACGCCGAGGTCAAGAAGCGGGCCGAGAAAGTCGGTCTGCCGATGATGGCGGTCGATCGGATGAAGCCGTGGCTGGTGGCCATCACGCTGATGGCGCCGACGCTGCAGGCGGCGGGCTTCAAACCGGAGCTTGGCGTCGATCGCCACTTTTACGATCGCGCCGTGGACGCCAAGATGAAACGGCAGGCGCTCGAGACGTTGCAGTACCAACTCGATCGGTTCGACGAGCTGTCGATGCCGCTCCAGGAAGCGATGCTCAAGTCGACGCTGACCGAGCTTGATATCGAAGTCGGCAACGTGAAAGAGATGGCGCAGGCGTGGGCGTTCGGCAACGTGGCGGCGATTGAGAAGATGACGCTCGCAGCGCTGAAAGAGTCCCCGGAACTCTACAAGCGCCTTTTGCTCGAGCGTAACCACAACTGGATGCCGCACGTCGAAGGCTGCATCAAGCAGAACGCAGGCTGCTTCATCGTGGTTGGCGCGGCGCACCTCGTGGGCCCTGACGGACTGCCGAACCTCCTTCAGAAGAAGGGCTACAAGGTCACGCAGCAATAGAGGTAGACGAGTGCACAGGGTGCCCGGGAGCGGACACCTCGTTGCCGTGTACGAACGAGGCGCGCCGCGCGATCCTGAATCCGGCCTGAAAAGCCTCTTCCGTTGGCACCGGCCTTGATATACCTCCCCTCATGAGCGGACCCGTTCGCGATCTCGTGCACGCCTGGCGCGGCCTCACGCAGAAGCCCGGATTCTTCGTTGGCGCGCTGATGACGGTTGCCATCGGCATCTGCGCCAACGTCGCGATCTTCAGCCTGGTGAACGGCATCCTGCTGCGGCCGATGCCGTTTGGCGATCGCACGGATCGCCTCGCGACCATTCATGTGTCGCATCGCCTCAACGTCGACGAGCCGGGCTGGGGTGACACGGAGATCTCGTACCCCGACCTGCTTGATTTCCGGCGCGCTGAGTCTGTTGAAGGCATCGGCGCCTACCTGAGTCGAAGCTTCGTGTTGAGCGGCGATAGCGGCGCCGAGCGGATTCGCGGCGGCTCGGTCACTCCCGATCTTTTCCCGCTGATTGGCGTGACGCCCGTCCTCGGCCGGCAGTTCACGGCTGAGGAAGCCGCACCGCCGGGACTCGAGTCCGTGGTGATGCTGACTCATAGCATCTGGGAGCGCCGCTTCGGATCTGATCCCGGCATCATCGGGAAGACCGTGATCGTTAACGACCGCGCGCGCGTGGTCGTGGGCGTGTTACCGCAAGGGTTCAGGTTTCCCGAGTTCGATGAGGTCTATACGCCGCTGCGCTGGGACGAGGCACCGCGGTCCGGCCGCAACGTCAACGCGGTGGCCTTGTTGAAGCCGGGGCAGTCGATCGAGGGCGCACGCGCGGAACTGGAGGGCATCGCCAGGCGGCTGGAGCAGATCTACCCGGCGACGAACACCGGGTACGGCGTCCGCGTGATACCGATCCGCGCCAGTTACATCGGCGCCGGCGACGAGCAGCTGGCCATCGTCCTGATGTCGGCGGTGGGTTTTGTGCTGTTGATCATGTGCGCCAACCTCGCGAACCTGATGCTGGTGCGAGGGGCCGCGCGCCAGCGTGAGCTCGCGGTGCGATCCGCCATGGGCGCCAGCCGCGGACGTTTGCTGTGGGCGTCGATCTCCGAGACCGTGTTGCTTGCCCTGCCAGGTGCGGCGCTGGGCCTGTTGCTTTCGCAGTGGGTGGTCGACGCGATGATCGGTGCGTTTCCGCCGGGATCGCTGCCCTACTGGCTGAACTTCGGCATCGATACGCGCGTGATGTTGTTCGCTGCAGGTGCCGCCGTGTTCACCACCGTCGTGGTCGGCCTGTTGCCGGCCGTTCGTACCGTGCGGCCGGACTTGGTGAGGGATTTGAGAGAGGGTGGGCGAGGCGTGTCGCTCGGAGCCGCGGGCCAGCGCATGCAGGCCGGCCTGGCCGTCGCGCAGGTCGCGATGTGCTTTGCGCTCCTGGTCGGCGCCAACCTGATGGTGCAGAGTTTTCTTGCGCTGCAGCGTACCAGCCTGGGATTTGACCATCGGCCGATCCTCTCGGGCGGCCGGGTATCTCGCCGGCGACGCTTATGACGAGATCCCGGCGCGCGCCGCCTTCTACAGCCAGGTGGTCGAGACGCTGCGCGCGTTGCCGGGTGTGGCCGCCGCAGCGGTGACGACAGCGACGCCTGGAGATGATGGCGGATCGGAGCAGCAGCTCGTCATCGACGGCCGCACCAGTCGGGAGGATGCGATTGGCGCGCAGTCGATTGCGATTAGCCCCGGGTTGTTCGACGTCTTCGGCCTGCCGTTGATCGAAGGGCGCACGTTCACCGACGCGGAAATGCAGGACGCGAACGCCGACGTGGGTCTCATCAACCAGGAGTTGGCGCGCCGGCTCTGGCCAGGCGAGAGCGCGTTGGATCGCCGGGTGGGGTTCCGCGACAACGACGAGATTCGCTGGCTGCGAGTGGTTGGCGTCGTGCCCGACGTGCACTACGAAGAAGTCGGCGAGGACACCGATCAGTCGCGTCTCAATGTGTACGTGCCGTATGCGCGCAGCGGCTCACGGACGATGGCGCTGATGGTTCGGACGCATGGCTCGCCGTCGGAGTTGATCACGCCGATGCGCGACGCGATGCGACGCATCGGCCCCACCTTCCCGGTGTTTGGCTTGCTGCCGATGACCGAGATGCGCCAGCGCACCACGTGGGAACAGGAGTTCTTCGGCGAGATGATGGCGGGCTTCGCCGCCGGCGCGCTGTTGCTGGCGTGCCTTGGCATCTACGCGCTGATCTCGTACTCGGTCGGCCGCCGTTCTCGCGAAATTGGCGTGCGGTTGGCGCTGGGCGCCCGTCCCGCTGACGTCGTGCAGATGCTGCTTCGCGAGAACGGCGGCCGACCGAGTACGAGATCAGCGCGTAGATGCCAAGGCACGCCAGCAACAGCGCGCCGGCGGCGAAGCCCGCCATCATCTCGCCGAAGAAC
>DATMJU010000113.1:0-5976 GCA_035553795.1 Vicinamibacterales bacterium | reverse complement strand
GAGACCGTCGACGTCCGGATACCCATCGAAGCCGCTATCGATGGTGTTCTGCCATCGGTGCGAGCGTCCGGATTGACTCTCTCGGTCCGCCTGCCGGCAACGCCGTGCATGGTGCGCGGCGACGGCGAGCGGCTCCAGCAGGCGTTTGGCAACGTGCTCGCCAACGCCGTGAAATTCACGCGCCCCGGCGGCATCGACGTGGAACTCGTGACGAGCGAGGCGGAATACGAGGTCCATATCGTGGACAGTGGGCAAGGTATCGAGCGGGATACGGACAGTGCCGGTGCGCCGCTGGTGTTCGAGCGATTCGAGCAGGCGGCTCGATCCGGCCGACGCCATGACGGTCTGGGACTGGGGTTGGCGATCTGCCGCGATGTAATCGAGGAGCATCGCGGTCGGATCAGCGTCGAGAGCGCCGGGCCCGGACAGGGAACGACGGTGACCGTGACGCTGCCGGCGTTGGCCGGCAGTTGACCGATGCCTCCGGCGGCTACGTTCCGCGCTGCGCCGCCGGCTTGGTGGCGTGAGCGAGATTGTGGGCCGTGTTAATCAATGCGATGTGCGAAAACGCCTGCGGGAAGTTCCCAACCATCCGGCGCAGAGCCGGATCGTATTCCTCCGCGAGCAGCCCCACATCGTTGGCGATCGAGAGCACGTTCTCGAACAGGCGATGCGCGTCATCCATCCGGCCGAGTAGCACGTAGGCGTCGGCAAGCCAGAAAGTGCAGGCGAGGAAGGCCCCTTCCCCGGGCGGCAGGCCATCCTCCGTGCGCGCGCTGTTGTAGCGAAGGACGAAGCCGTCGACGAGCAGATGGCGCTCGATCGCTTCGATGGTGCCTTTGATGCGCGGGTCGCCGGCCGGCAGAAAGCCCATCGTCGGCAACAGGAGCAGGCTGGCATCGAGTTCATGCGTGTCGTAGGCCTGCACGAAGCTGCCGAGGTCAGGATTGAAGCCACGCGCGCAGACTTCTTCGTGGATGGTGCGGCGCACTTCCTTCCACCGGTCGAGCGGACCCACGAGACCGAACTCCTCGGCGGTGCGGATGCCGCGGTCGAGCGCGACCCACGCCATGACTTTCGAAAACGTGAAGTGCTGCGACGGCCCGCGCGTCTCCCAGATGCCTTCATCGCGGCTGGTCCAGACCTGCTCGACGTGCTCGAGCAGCGTGCGCTGAAAGGCCCAGTCGCTGTCGCGCGGTGTCAGGCCGCCGCGCCGAGCCTGATACAACGCGTCCATCACTTCGCCGTAGACGTCGAGCTGCAGTTGCTGCGATGCGAGGTTGCCGACACGGACGGGAGGTGACGCCTCGTATCCCGGCAGCCAGGGCAATTCGTATTCGACCAGGTGCCGTTCGCCGGCGACGCCGTACAACATCTGCATCTGCGCGGGAGCGCCCGCGGCAGCGCGCAGCAGCCAATCTCGCCAGGCGCGCGCCTCTTCGAAGTATCCGGCGTTCATCAGCGCCAGCAGTGTCAGCGTTGCATCCCGTACCCAGCAATAGCGATAGTCCCAGTTGCGGATGCCGCCGATCTGCTCGGGGAGGGAGGTGGTCGCCGCGGCGACAATGCCGCCCGTCGGCGCATAGGTGAGGGCTTTCAGCGTCAGCGCCGAACGATTCTCGGCGTCGGCCCACGGCCCGCGGGCCTCACCGGGTGCGAGCCACTCACTCCAGAAGGCCTCGGTCGTCACCAGCGATGACGCCGGATCGGCAGACGCCGGTGGCGGCAGATGCGATGCGCCGTGGGTGAGGACGAAGGGAACTGTCTGACCCGCGCTCACCTCGAACTCGCCGACGGTGACCATGTCGTGTCCGCGCAGCGGCACCGGCGTATGCAGGACCACCATGTCCGGCCCGGCGATGGCGTAGAACGTGCCGTCGGGGAGGTGGCTGACCCATGGCACCGTTCGGCCGTAGTCGAACCGCAGGACCAGCTCCGTACGCAACCGGACCTGGCCGCGGTCGCCGCGGACGATCCGGACGATGTCCGAGTCCTTTCCCCGGGGCGGCATGAAGTCGATCAGGGTCGCCGTGCCCGACGCCGTTTCGATCGTGGTTTCAAGGATGAGCGTGTTTCCGCGGTAGCGTCTGGTGAGGCGCGCGCCTGGCGTCACCGCCTCGATGATCCAGCGCCCATGTTCCGGCGTGCCCAGCAACGCTGCGAAGCAGGCGGGCGAATCGAATCGCGGCCAGCATAACCAGTCGATCGAGCCGCCGCGTGAAACCAGCGCAGCGGTTTCGCAGTCGCCGATGATGGCGTAGTCTTCGAGGGGTGTGCTCATTCACCCTCGCCTTGACGCAAGACGCCGGGTGCTGGGCCGCCGCACGCATACGCGAGCGGCGGAACGGTGAAGTGCAAAGCGGGTTGCACGATTCGCCATGCCTCTTCGATCGCCCCGAAGCTCCCGAAGAGCGTGTGATCACCCTCGAGCGCGTCGCCCAGCAAGCGCTCGTACGGTGTCATCTCATCGGCCGGCGGGCTGACTTCGACGAGATCGATGTCTTTTCCGATCATCGCTTCACCGGGCAATTTCGTGCGGGCGATCAGCGCGATGGCGACATCCGGGCTCAACCGAAAGCAGAACTCGTTGTGTGCGGGGGCGGTCGTCTCGAACAGCCGTCGTGCAGGCGGTTTCAAGCGGACACGCACGGTCGTACTTGTCGTTGCGAGACACTTGCCCGTCCGAATCGAGAACGGGACGCCTGCCCACCGCTCGTTGTCGATGTGCAACCGGGCCGCAACATAGGTCTCGACGTTGGAATCCGGCGCCACGCCGGCTTCCTTGCGGTAACCCCGGTATTGCCCACGCACCACGTCGTCCGGCCGCAGTTCGCGCACGCTCCGGAGGAGTTCAACTTTGGCGGCGTCGGTGGCGGCGCCGGTGGGCTCATTGGGGGCTTCCATCGCAATGAGAGCCAGCACCTGTAGCAGGTGATTCTGAACGACGTCGCGCAGAGCTCCGGTCTCTTCGTAGAACCGCCCGCGGCCGGCGACATCGAACGCCTCGGTCATGACGATCTCGACGCGCTCCACGTGCGCTCGGTTCCAAATCGGCTCGAGAAAGGCGTTGGCGAAACGGAAGTAGAGAAGATTCTGCACGGGTTCTTTCCCGAGGAAGTGATCGATGCGAAATACATCGTTCTCCGCAAAGACCTCCCGGACCGTGACGTTCAGCGCTTTCGCGGACGCCAAATCCCGGCCAAACGGTTTCTCCACCACGACGCGCGCCCCGCTCGTGCAACCCGATGCGGCCAGTCCCTTCACGACCACACTGAACATCGTTGGCGGGATTGCGAGGTAGAACAGCGGGCGCTGGCACGGCCCCAGGGTCCTGCGCAATGCCTCGAAGACGTGCGGATCGCGATAGTCGCCGGCCACGTAGCTGAGACGAGACGCCAGACGTTCGAAGACTGCTGGATCGACTTCTCCCCGTGATTCGACGCTCGCTCGCGCGCGAGCGCGCAACTGTTCATCGGTCCAGGGTGGTCTCGCGATGCCGATCACCGGGACGTGCAGATGGCCGCGCTCCTCCAACGCGTAGAGCGCGGGAAAGATCTGCTTGTAAGCGAGATCGCCCGTGGCCCCAAACAGGACGAGGGCGTCCGACTGCGGCTCAATCATGCGCCGGCGGTTCCCGATGACCGCCGAACTGGTGGCGCATGGCGGAGAGCAGCCGGTTGGCCATGTCGCCCTCACCACGCGACGTAAATCGCTGGAACAGTGCGGCCGTCAACACGGGTGCCGGCGTCGCGCTGTCGATGGCCGCGTGCGCCGCCCATCGCCCTTCACCCGAATCCGAGACGCGGCCGGCAAATTGCTGCAAGGCCGGGTCGGCGGCGAGCGCGCTGGCCGTGAGATCGAGCAGCCACGAGCCGATGACGCTGCCATGGCGCCACACTTCCGCGATGTCCGGGAGCGCGAAGGCGTACTGGAAATGCTGCGGATCGCGCAGCGGCATCGTGTCCGTGGCTGGCGCGTCAGGCGCGCCCGCGTTGGCACGCGCAAGGAGATTGAAGCCTTCGGCGTAGGCGGCCATCAGCGCGTACTCAATGGCGTTGTGCACCATTTTCACGAAGTGACCCGCGCCCGCTGGGCCGCAGTGCAAGTATCCTTCGCTGGCGGTGGACGGTGCGCCGGATCGGTCGGTGACGGGTGTGCTGGCGCCTGAGCCTGGCGCCAGCGTTCTGAAGATTGGGGTGAGGTGCTGCGCCGTCGACTGATCTCCGCCAATCATCAGGCAGTAGCCACGGTCGAGGCCCCAGACGCCGCCGCTGACGCCGACGTCGACGTAATGGATACCTCGAGCATTCAAGGCGGCCGCGCGACGAACATCGTCTACGTAGTGCGTGTTACCGCCGTCGATGACGATATCTCCCGCCCGTAGCTCGTGGGAGAGCTCCTCCAGCACGGAGTCAACGACGTGCGCGGGCACCATCATCCAGATGACACGAGGCGCGTCGAGGCGGGCCAGCAGCTCGTGAAGCGATTGCGCGCCGGCGGCACCGTTCTCGACAGCCGACGCCACCCGCTCAGAGGAGGAATCGAACACGACGCACTGGTGGCCGCCTTTGAGCAGGCGCTGCACCATGCTGCCTCCCATTCGCCCCAGCCCGATCATTCCTAACTGCATGTGTGGCTCCTGCTATGGGTGACGTCACGTGGTGACGCTGTATGTCGCGGCGGCGAGATGTTCCCTCGATGTTAGTCATTTCCGCGCAGCCGCGTGTGCACTGCTGGGATAAGGGACGCGAAGATACCGTCGAGTCAGGCACGCACGCGGTCTGCGTCCCGGTCGGTGTCGACGAAGTATGCGGCAATGGCGGCCGTGACGTAGCCAAACACCGCGAACGCGTACACCGACAGCAGCAGGCAAAGGATGCGGCCCTCCGCCGTCTGCGGCCAATACTCCGAGCCCATGGTCGTGAGCAGCATGGCGGTCCACCACAGCGCGGCGCCGTAATCGTCGAATCCCGCACGGGCTCCGACAGCGCCCTCGAACTGAAACATCCCGGCCGCGCCGATCACGGCCACCATGACCGTCAGCACCGATACGTAGCCGAATCCTCGGCGCCGGAAGCCGCGCGCGAGACCTCGCATGCCGCGATTGACGGCGCCGACGAGCCGTGCGAGCCGCACCCCGCGCACGCTCCTGGCGATGCGTGCCGCGCGAGCGAAACGAGCCAGGCGCAGCAAACGCAGCGCGGGCAATGCCAGTGATACGGCAGTCAGCCAGTGCTTGCGCAGATAGGTGCGCTTCTGCGGTGCGACGAGAAATTCGAGCGCGAATTGCCCGACGAATGCGATCCAGATGATGTTGTTGAGGGTTTGCAGCCACGGCGACAGCCCGCGCGTGAATTCGATCACGAGCAGCGACAACCAGACCGCGCTGAGCACGAGCATCGGCCGATCCATTGACCGCACCAGGGTCGCGGTCAGCTTCCAGCGTTCACGGCGGAGCTCCGGGCGGGGATTAACCATCATCCAGGTATACCGCTAAACCTGCTGCAGCATTCGACCAGTCGAGTGAGTAACCGCAGGGCTGGCCGCATTGAGTGGTCATATACTGCTTGAGAGACAACCAAGGGTGCGGCGCCCCGGCGCGGCAGGCATCGGATGGTCGGGCCGCCATCCTTATGGTCTTCATCAGACGGGAAGGATGCGTCAGTGCCTGGTCCGCCCCTCAGTGCGAAATCGCGCGTCGCCGCGCTCAGCTCATTCATCTTCGACAACTCATTGCTGCTGCTCGCGGGTACAGCCGCGGCGCTCATCTGGGCAAACATCGACCTGGAAGGGTACGAGCACCTCGCTCACCCTTTGCACTTCTGGGTCAACGATGTCGGCATGGTGTTCTTCTTCGCGCTGGCGGCGAAGGAGGTCTTCGAAGCGACGCTGCCCGGCGGCCCGCTGGCCTCACCGCGGCAAGCCGCGTCACCGCTGGCCGCGGCGGTCGGCGGCATGGCCGCGCCGGCCCTGATC
>DATMJU010000112.1:0-7074 GCA_035553795.1 Vicinamibacterales bacterium | reverse complement strand
GTTCATCCGCAGGACGACGCGATCCTCGAGCATGCGCACCGCGCGCACCGGCTGCACTACGACGATCTTGCCGTTCAGCTGTCCCTTGTATTTCGCGAGGTCGGTTTCGTTCGCCGCCTTCACGTAGACGACGTCGCTGGTGATCACGCCCTTGGTGGAGGACGAGTTCCAGCGCGGCATGCCGATCACCACGCTCGGTTGCGGCGTCAGCATGTGCGCGGAGAAGCGATCGATCGACCAGCCCTGCCCGAACGGGAACCGCTCGATGTGGATGTTCTTCAGCCCCCACTCGGCGAACTTCTTCATCACCCAGTCGGCGCCGGCCTGGTAGCCCGGCGTGCCGGTCGCTCGCGCACCGATCGCCTCGGACAGCCACCAGTGCGTCTCCATCGCCTGCGAATTGGTGATGGCCTCGCCGCGAATCTTCTGGATGGTGGCGTTGTCGACGCCCGGCACTTGCGCGCCGAGCGTCGCGGTGATGAATAACAGAGCAGAGACTGTGAAACCGAGTCGCTTCATCGAATCCTCGAACACGAGATCGACAAACCTAAAGGTTTGTCGCCACATGACATCACGACAAACCTAAAGGTTTGTCGCCACAGACCATTGGTGCAGCACTATTGCCGCCGCCTATTGCTGCGGAGCGGCGGTGGTGGTCACCGCGCCGCCACGCTTGTGCTTATCGAACCAGTATCGCAGGTACAGCTGCGAACGCACGAAGTTGGACGGCGTGCTGGTCGTCCCGTGCCACTCGTTGTTGAAGCGGATCATCGCGGTCGGCACCTTGAGCAGCTTCAGCGCGCTGTAGAACTGCTCGGTCTGCGGCATCGGCGTGCGCAGATCGTTGACGCCGGTCATCAGCATGGTCGGCGTCTTGACGTTGCCCACGTAGGTGAGCGGCGAGCGCTTGATGTGCTCGGACGGATCCTCCCAGGGGAGTTTCGCGAAGTTGTTGTACCACCCGGCGCCGTCGGTCGTGCCGACGAAGCTAATCCAGTCGATCACCGGGCAGTTTGCTGACGCTGCCGCAAAGCGATCCGTCTTGCCGACGGTCCACGCGGTGAGCACGCCGCCGCCGCTGCAGCCGGTGACGAACATGTTCCGCTCGTCGATGAAGCCCTTCTTCAGCAGCTCGTCGACGCCCGACATCAGGTCGTCGTAGTCCTTGCTCGGATAGGCGTTGTTGATCTGGTTGCCGAACGCGCTGCCGTAGCCCGTGCTGCCGCGCGGGTTGGTATAGAGGATGACGTAGCCGTTGGCGGCCATCTCCTGCCAGCCGTAGTTGAATCCGACGCCGTACATGCTGTGCGGGCCGCCGTGGATGTGCAGCTGCATCGGGTATTTCTTCGTCGCATCGAAATCCGGCGGCGTGATGTACCAGCCCTGGATCTTGAGACCGTCGGGCGCGGTGTACCACATCTCGTTCACGTCGCCGAGCTTCTTGCCTTTGAGGATGTCCTCGTTGACTGCGGTGAGTTGCTTCACCTGGTCCGGCTTCGCGACGTCATACGTGACGATGTCGGGTGGCGTCTGCATTGAGGTGAGGATGGCAACGGCCTTGCCGGTCTTCGACACGCTCGTCGTCGTCAGCATGTAGGTGCCCTTGGTGACCGGCTGCACCACGTCGGATCTCGTGCCGGCCATTGGCAACACGTAGAGATTCTGGCTGCCGGAATCCTGCGCGGTGAAGTAGATGCCGGTGCCGTCCGCCTTCCACTGCAGGCTCTGCGGCGAGCGATCCCAGTCGCCGGAGACCAGTCGCGGATTGCTGCCGTCGATGTTCATGACGTAAAGCTTGCTGTCCGTCCACGTGTTGCGTGACTGATCCAGGCCTGTGTAGGCGACGAGCTTGCCGTCTGGCGAGACTTTCGGATTGTTGTCAGGGCCCTTGCGCCGCGTCAGTTGGGTGATGGCGCCGGTGTCTACATTCACCGAGTAGATCTCGGATTCACGGAACTGGTACTCCGCGTCCGGCACGCGCAGCGACGTGAACAGGATCTGTTTGCCGTCTGGCGTGAACTCGACGCCGTTGTGATCCCAATCGCCGTTGGTCAGTTGTCGGGGCGTGCCGCCCGTGGCGGGCACGGTGAACAGGTGGCGATAGCCGTCATCGTTGAAGCCCTGGCCGTCCTGCCGGTAGTCGAGCCGTTCCACGATGCGCGGGGTCTCCACCCACTTGGCGCCTTCGGGGCGCTCCGGCATCTTGATCGACCACACGTTCTTCTTCTCGACCTTCATTGCGAAGGCGATCGACTGGCCGTCAGGCGCCCAGGTGACGTTGGCCGGCGACTCGGAGAGATGGGTGATCTGCGAGATCGCGCCTTCGGCGTCCATGTAGCGCACGAAGATCTGGGAGCCCTTTGGTTCGCCTTGCGCCGTGTAGACGATGCGGTCCCCGCTGGGCGACCAGCGGGCGCCGCTGCCGCGGACCAGGAAGCGGTTCTTGCTGCCGTCCGCGTTCATGACCCACAAAGACGACTCGCGCTTGTCGTTGACCTTGTCGATCCATCCGCGCGTGTAGATGATCTGCGTGCCGTCCGGCGACAGCTGCGGATCGGAGACGGTTTCGTACTCCCAGTAGAGATCGAGGTTCAGGCGGTCGTTGGTCACCGCGTTCTGCGCGGCGATCACGGCCGGCAGCGAGGCGAGAGCAAGGGCAACGAGGATGCGACGCATGGGATCTTTCCTCCGGGGGGGATTCTAGTAGGGATCGGGGATCAGGGATCAGGGATCGGGGATCAGGGATCGGGGATAATTGCGCGCATGAGAAAAAGCGTGCTGTCGATTGCACTACTCCTTTTGACCGCTGCGTCAGCCGCAGCGCAGACCCCTCCAGCTCAGCCGGCAAGGCCGGCCATGACCTTGACGACGCCGGCGTGGCCGGATGGCGACCCGATCCCGCTCAAGTACACGCAGGCCGGCGAGCAGATCTCGCCCGCCCTCAACTGGACCAACGTCCCGCCGGGAACGGTCAGCTTCCTGCTGCACATGCTCGATCCGGATGTGGCGCGCAACAAAACCACCGACACGCAGGTGCATTGGCTGGTGTGGAACATCCCGGGCACGGCGACCGGCCTGCCGGAGAACGTGCCGAAGGGCGAGAAGCTCGCTGACGGCAGCATGCAGATCAGCGCGAGCGGCCCGGTGTACCGCGGACCAGGCGCACCAGCGTCGGGCCCGCCGCATCACTACACGTTCGAGCTCTACGCGCTCGATACGAAGATCGATCTGCCCGCTTCGACGGATGCCTTCGAGACGCGCGCCAACGCGATGAAGGCGATCCAGGGACATATTCTCGGGAAGGCGGTCTACGTGGGTCTCTTCCGGAGGCCTCAATAGCCGTACTGTGTTTGCACGGCCTGACCGGCAGCCCCGACGAGTTGGTCCCGCTCTGCGAGGCACTTTCGTCCTCGGGACTGCCGGTCATGTCGCCGATGCTGAGCGGACATGGCAGTGACGTCGGCGCGCTGGCGAGGACCACTCGAACGGAGTGGCTCGCGTCCGCGGACTCCGCGCTGACGGAGATTGTCGCGACCAGTGGCGGACCGGTCACGATCGTTGGTTCGTCAGCCGGCGGCCTTCTTGCGCTTCATCTCGCGATGACCAGGCCGCGCGACGTGCGCGCGTTGGTACTGCTCGCCACGCCGGTGAGCCTGCCTCCGATCGACGCCATGAAGATTCGCCTGGCACTCTGCCTGCCGCGGGGCCTCCGGCCTGCGTCCCTTCGGGTGATCAAGAAGACTCACGGCCCCAACGTAAATGACCGCACCTACGCGTCTTCGCTGCGCTCGCTTCCTGCGTATCCGTTGGAGGCCCTTGGCGAGTTGTTGAAACTGATGAGCAGTGTGCGGTCGAGACTCGCCCAGGTAGCCCAACCCGTGTTGATTGCGTACGGCGGGCTTGACCAAACCGTGTCACGCGCGCAGGTGGACGAGCTTGCCGCGGGACTCAGGCGGGCGAATGTTGAGCGGCTGGACCTGGCACGGTCCGCGCACCTCGTGGCGATCGATTTCGACCGCGATCGACTGACGCGCGAGGTGACGCGGTTTATTCAGCGCTCACGATCGGAATAGCCTCGAGCCACTTCACCAGCGATGGTAGAGAGTCCGCGTCATAACCGCGGACCACTCCAGGACCGTCCGAGACGAGGTCGAGTAGTGCGTCTCCGGGCGTCGCCCGCGACGCCACGATCGCGCTGACCGTCAGCGCGCGTTTCCCGTCCTCCAGGTCGAGCCAGGCCCCAAACGGGTCACCGCCGAGCGTCACATGACGGTACGACGCATGATCACCCTGCTGGGTGAGGATGAGGGTGCACGAGCCGGGCGCGCCGGAGACGATCAATCGGCGGCGAACCAGTCCTCCCGATTTCTTCAGCGCCAGTCGATCAATCTTCGCGAGCACGTCGGCGAGCGGCTGGTGCCGTTGCACAAACAATGACGCGTCGACTTCTTCAAGGTGACTCGCCTCGAACCAGGCAAGTGCCCGATCGAGGTGCTCGGCCATGACGGGCGAGGCGCACGCGATACGGACCCGCAATCCGCGCACGTCGTACACACGATCGCGATTCCACCGCTCTCGCTTGAGCGGCCCCACCGGCTCGCTTGTGCCGAGGGGATCCCCGCACCCGGGAGCCACCAGCCATCCGTCCTGCAGCCAGCCCACGTTCTTGCGCGCGCGCCACACGATTGATTCGTTCTCGTCGAGCAGACTGACTCGGTTGGTCCGGCGATCGACCAGGATGGTGTCGCGTCCGCACGGCAGGGACTCGACACCGTTCGGCACGAACGTCGCGGCCGACTGCGCGAGCTGGTCTTCGAGCAGCGCGATGTCGAGCGGTGACAGATCCATCCCGGCGAGTGACGCCAGGGCGGCGTCGGACGGCCATAACCGCTCGAAGCCGCCGCGGCGCCCATCGTGCCAGGCCAGGGTTTCGCGCGCCTCAACCGGATCTGCCGGCGTGCGTCTTGGTTCCGCCAGCGTGTCAATTCCGATCAATCGCAGGGTGTCGGCGATGACGCGGGTCTTGATGTCGGCTTCCTCGCGGCTTGCCTCGGTTTCGTTCGTCGCTTCAACGGCAAGCGAAGGACTGAGATTGCACTCGAGGAGCCAGGGGCGCAACTGATCGTCAACGGTGATGTCCACCCCAAGCAGCTCGAACTGCCCGCGTCCGGTTCCCTGGACCGCCTCCTCCGCATGTCGGATGCGTGGCAGCGCGGCCGCAACGGTGGCGGCAAGAAGACGCGTGATGTCCGTCCAGAGCCGCTGTCCGTCCAGGCCCATCGACTCAAGCCGCCGGCGATAGGCGTGATGCGTGGTATTGCGAGTGGAGACGCCGGCCGCCTGGGGATCGTCGCGAAGAATGTCCGGGTTGGTCAGGTGGCGGAACCGATCGCCGCGGTCGCCGGGCTCGATCGAGAACGGCCGGGACGCAAACTTCGTGAAACCGCCATCGAACAAGTAGGCGATCAGCGGATCGATCGAGACGATGGCGACGTAGAAGCGAAGCGAGTATTTGAAGCCATCCAGCAGGTGCGGATTGGCGATGTAGCGCTGCACGACCAGGGACTGGCGGCTGATGGCGCCCGGATCTGTGACGAGCTCGACTCCGCGCCCGCGAGACAAGTCAGCGGGCTTCTGGATCCATACCGCATCCGGGTCCCAGGCGCGAGCCTGCTGCCACGCGTCCCACTCCGCGGGCAGGATGAACGTTTGCGGCGCGAATTGATGGAGCGCGCCGGCGCCGGCCGACTTCGAACGAGCAGCGGCATCCCGCAGGGTCATGCACAGCTGGCTCTTGAGCACCAATGCGTTGATGCCGCGCAGGTGATTGACCCATCGGCCCGCCTGGGCCGCGGCGAAGGTGTCCGCCGCCGGATGTTCCAATGTCCACGCCAGCTTCCAGTCCGGCGCGTCGGTCGCCGTCCAGCCGAGCGCCTTCAACTGTGATTCAGCAAGCTCCGTGGCATGGCCATGGGGCAACCAGTACCGTCGAGACACGGGTGTACTATAGCTGGCTCCGCCGCATGAATCCGTCCACCGACACGATTGCGACCGCACTCGAAGAGTTGCATCAGCTGCTCGATCGCCACGGCATCTGGCACTGCGTAACCTACGGCACGTTGCTGGGAGCCGTGCGAGACGGCGACATCATTCCCTGGGACTACGACTTCGACATCTTCATCCGGCCGACGGACATCCCTGCGATTGAAGCGGCGCTGGCGGATGCCCCGCACGGATTCACGATCGAGCCCGCCATTCTCGATGGTGCATCGCTGGCCGTGAATCCGGATCGCCTGCGCTCGTTCTGGGGCTCTCATTTCAAGTGCTATAAGGACGGCGTCGCCGTGGGCGACGCCTACGCGTTCTCGTTGTTCGACGACGGGGTGCTGCGGAGATTTGATGTGGCGCAGGACACCTACTGGTGTCCGCACAGCAGCTTTCCGCATTTCTTCGTGCAGGCTCTCGACTCGGTGTCCATTCGCGGACGTCAGTATCCGGCGCCCCGGCACAGTGAGAAGTTCCTGGCTGGTGTCTACGGCGAGGACTGGCGGACGCCGTATCGCGCGCCCATGCAGGGCGGCGAGCCGCGCGAGGGAACCACTACTCACGGCGATCGATATGAGCCCAAGCTGGCGGCCGAAGTGCAGTGGTGCGTCGAACTTGGCTGGGATCGCTCGAGCTACTCGGGTGAGCTTCACTGGCCCCGCCCGATTCGGGCGGCCGGGCCGATTGGCCCGACCGATCGCACTGCCAGCACGAGCCGCGCGTTGTGGTGGCGGACCCTGGATGAACTGCACACTTTCTACTGAGCTTCGATGACCGCCATCATTCTGGCGGCCGGATTCGGCCGCCGCATGCGCCCGCTGTCGGATACCACGCACAAGGCCCTGCTGCCGGTCGGCGATTCGACCATCCTGGGCCGCATCTTCGACGGGCTGCTGTCGATCCACGTCACCGACATCGTCATCGTCACGGGTTATCGCGCCGACGATGTGCGCGCATTCTGCGCAACCGCGGATCCGAAACTGTCGATCCGGTTCGTGCACAACGAGCGATACGAGCAGACGAACAACA
>DATMJU010000111.1:0-5087 GCA_035553795.1 Vicinamibacterales bacterium | reverse complement strand
CGTCATGGCCGCATTCGTCAGCGGCGCGCGGGCGAGTCGCAGTAACGTGGCGCGCATGCCAGGCCTGAGCGTGTTCTTCCCGGCGTACAACGATGCCGGCACGATTGCCAGCCTGGTCATCACGTCGGTCAAGATTGCCGCCACGCTGACGGACGATTACGAAGTGATCGTCATCAACGATGGCAGCAAGGACGACACCGCCAGGATCCTCGACGAACTGGCCCGCATCTACCCCGATCATGTCCGCGTCGTCCATCACGCGAAGAACCGCGGTTACGGCGGCGCGTTGCGCAGCGGCTTTGCGGCCGTCACCAAGGACCTCGTGTTCTACACCGATGGCGACGCGCAGTACGACCCGGCGGAGATGACGCTGTTGTGGGAGAAGATGCGCGACGACGTCGACTGGGTGAACGGCTGGAAGATCAGCCGTTCCGACCCGATGCATCGCATCATCATCGGCCGCGTCTACCATCACTTCGTCAAGATCATGTTTGGCCTGAAGGTCCGCGACGTCGACTGCGACTTCCGCCTGATGCGCCGGCGCATCTTCGACGTCGTCACGCTCGAGAAGAACAGCGGCGTGATCTGCCTGGAGATGATGAAAAAATTCAAGGATGCGGGCTTCCGCGTCGCCGAGCATCCGGTGCATCACTATCACCGCGCGCACGGACGGTCGCAGTTCTTCAACTTCCCGCGCATCGTCCGCACGCTGATCGACGTGATGAAGTTGTGGTGGCTGCTGGTGGTGCGCCGCGAGCACATCAAGCATCAGCAGGCGCGCGCGGCCGCGACGGCAGGCGCGAACCGGCGATGAGCGCGAGCTTCTACAAGGGGCGCCGCGTGATGATCACCGGCGGCCTGGGGTTCATCGGCAGCAACCTGGCGCATCGCCTGGTGGAACTCGGCGCCAACGTGCTGCTGGTCGATTCGCTGATCCCCGACTACGGCGGCAACCTGTTCAACATTGCCGGCATCGAGGATCGCGTGACCGTCAACGTCGCCGACGTGCGCCAGGCCAGCACCATGAACTACCTGGTGCAGGGGCGCGAGGTGATCTTCAACCTCGCCGGGCAGGTCAGCCACATCGACAGCATGCGCGATCCGCACACGGATCTCGAGATCAACTGCCGGAGCCAGTTGACGCTGCTCGAGGCGTGCCGCCATCACAACCCGCGCGCCAAGGTGGTGTACGCCAGCACGCGGCAGATCTACGGCAAGCCGGACGAACTGCCGGTCACCGAGCGTCATCTCGTGCGGCCGACCGACGTCAACGGCATCAACAAGGCCGCGGGCGAGTACTACCACCTGGTTTACAACAACGTCTTCGGCGTTCGCGCCTGCGCGCTGCGCCTGACCAACGTCTACGGTCCGCGCCAGTTGCTGCGCCACAACCGCCAGGGCTTCATCGGCTGGTTCATCCGCCTGGTGCTCGAGAACAAGGAGATCCAGGTCTTCGGCGACGGCTCACAGGTCCGGGATTTCGTGTTCGTGGATGACGCGGTCGAGGCGTTCCTCGCGGCAGGCGAGAGCGACGCCGTCAACGGCGAGGCATTCAACGTCGGCGGCGAGGAGCACATCTCGCATCGCGATCTCGTCGCGATGCTCATCGAGATCGCCGGCAGCGGGCGGCACACGTTCGTGGAGTGGCCGGCCGAGAAGAAGGTCATCGACATCGGCAGCTTCTACGCCGACTCGACGCTGTTCCGCCAGCGCACCGGCTGGGCGCCGACGATCAAGCTGCGCGAAGGGTTCGCACGGACGTTCGACTATTACCGGCGCCACCTGCCGAAGTACGTGTCCGAATAAATGTCCCCTCACGCCGTGAAGGTTCCGTTCAACGCGCTCACGCTTACCGACGATGCGGCCGACGTCAAGGCGGCGATCGATCGTGTCGTGGCGAGCGGGTGGTACATCCTCGGGCCTGAAGTCGAGGCGTTCGAGCGCGAGTTCGCCGACGCATCGCGCGTGCCCCACGCCGTCGGCGTGGGCAATGGCACCGATGCCATCTTCCTGATTTTCCGCGCGCTCGACATCGGTCCTGGTGATGAGGTGATTACCTCACCGCTGTCAGCAGCCTTCTCCGCCCTGGCGATCATGATGGCCGGAGCGCGGCCGGTGTTCGCCGACATCGATCCTGAACGCCTGACGCTGGATCCGCGCGCCGCCGAAGCGGCGATCACGCCTCGCACCAAGGCGATCATGCCGGTGCATCTCTACGGGCAGCCCGCCGACATGCGCGCGTTCGAGGCGATCGCGGCACGGCACAACCTCGCGCTCGTCGAAGACGCGGCGCAGTCGCAACTGGCATCGGTTGATGGCCGTCCCATCGGATCGATCGGCATTGCCGCGGCGACCAGCTTCTATCCCACGAAGAATCTCGGCGCGCTTGGCGACGGTGGCGCGGTACTGACGCGTGATGCGGCGCTTGCCGCGCGGCTGAAGCGGTTGCGCAACGGCGGCCAGTCGACTCGCTATCACCACGACGAAGCGGGCGTGAATACGCGTCTCGATGAAATGCAGGCCGCGATCCTCCGCGCCCGCTTGCGCAGGCTGCCCGGCTGGACCAGCCGGCGTCGCGCCATTGCCGCGCGGTATCGAGCGGCGCTGGCATCAGCACAGCTCCGTGTGCCGGCGGAGTTTGACGCCGGTCACGTCTATCACCTGTTCCCGCTGCTGACCGACGCGCGCGATCGCTTCCAGGCGCACATGACGGCCGCCGGCGTTGAAACGCTGATTCACTACCCGATTCCGATCCCACGTCAGCCGTCGATGCAGGCCGCGACCCCAGCAGCCTGTCCGATCGCTGACCAGGTCTGCGGGCAAGTCGTTTCGTTGCCGATGTATCCGGCCCTGTCCGACGCGGCCGTAGAAATCGTCGCGAGCGCTGCGGCGGCTTTTCAGTCCTGATCAACGTCTAAGAGGGTGTCGATCGCCTCCCGTCCGCTCGCCGGACCGGCGGTTTATACTGGATGGACCCTTTTTCCAATGCGTAACACCCTTCTCACCCTTGCACTTTCGGTCGCGATGGCAGCGCCCGCAATGGCGCAGCAGCTGAAGCTGGACTTCCAGAGCGGCCTGGTCTCCGTGGACGCGACCGCCGTACCAGTGCGCACGATCCTCACCGAATGGGGCAAGGTTGGCGGTACGAAGATCGTGGGCGCCGAACGGGTCACAGGCGCGCCGCTCACCTTGAAGCTTGTGAACGTGAGCGAAGCGAAGGCGCTTGAAACAATTCTTCGCAGCGTGGCCGGCTACATGGCCGCGCCGCGCAACGCCATGGGCGCAGGCCCGTCGATGTACGACCGCATCCTCGTGATGGCGACCTCGTCGGCCCCGGCACCGGCCGCCACTCGCCCCACGCCGCAGCAACCCAACGGCGCTTTCAACGGCACTCAGCGTTTCGTTCCACCGCGCCAACGCGCGGAGGTCCAGGAGCAGCCCGAACAGGACGAGCCGGAGGAACGGGATGAGAATCCTCCCAATCCGCCGGTCTTCACCTTCCCGGCCCAGGGGCAGAACGGCTTCCCCGGCGGTCAGCCCGCGCAGTTCAACGGTGCGCCCGGCCAGACCGGGATGATCAACAACCCCAATAGCGCTCCGCCGCAGGGCATCACGATCAACCCGGCGCCGGCTCCGGGCCAGAGCATGCCGGGCATGCCGGTCGGTGCCTCGACACCCGGCATGGTGGTGCAACCGCCGCAGCCGGGCCAGCGCCCCCCCGGACGACAGCAGTAGCCAGTAGTCAGTAGGCAGTAGGCAGTAGGCAGTAGGCAGAAGTCAGAAGTCAGAAGTCAAAGAGATTCGATTTCTGGATACTGAATACTGGATACTGGCTACTGCATTGGCGGACATCGAACGATTCACTCCTGACGATCGCAAAGGCATCGAGCAGCTGCATCGGCGCACGCTCGGCAACGAAGCCGCCGATCGTCTCCGCCTGACCTGGGACTGGGCCCGGCGCAATCCTGCCAATGGCGTCGAGCCTCCATACTGGGTGGTTCGCGAAGGACCAACGCTGATCGCGGCCTCGCCGCTGACGCCGGTCCGCGTCTCGATCTCCGGCAACGAAGTGGCGGGTACGTGGAGTTCGGACCCGCTGGTGGTGGCCGAGCGCCAGCGCCAGGGACTTGGCGGCTCGCTGCTGCGCGCATGGGATCGCGGCACCGGCGTGGCCCTCGGTGCGGGACTCTCCACCGCGACGCGGAGCAAGCTCGACGAGCTGCGCTGGCCGAAGTCGCTGCCGCTCCCCTGTCTCGTGAAGCCGATCAGCCGGCGAGCCCTTCGCATTCCGACGTGGCCGGTGGCGATCAATCGCCTGGTCTCAGCGATCTCGCTGCCGATCGTCCGCGCCGTCTCCCGCACGCAGCCGCTGCGCGAAGAGGTGGAGGTCGTGCGCCGCTTCGACGCCAGGGCGGATCGCTTGTGGGACAAGCTCTCCGGCCGCTTCGCGCTGGCCGTGCGCCGCGATTCGCGCTACCTGAATTGGAAGTACGTCGAGCCCCCGCACGTGCGCTACACCATCGCGCTGTTGCGCCGCGGCGAGGAGGTCGAGGGCTACGTGGTCTACCGCCACCTGCGCGAACCGCTCGGGCGCGTGACGCAGATCGTTGATCTCGTCGCCGATCCCACCGACGAGCGCGGCATCAAGACGCTGGCGCGCTGGGTGGACCGCGAGGCGCGGATGGACGACTCGGACAAGATTCGCTGTTACCTGACGCACGGGTTGATCCGGCGCGTGCTGCGCCGGTCGGGCTATTTCGTCGTCAAGTCCGGCATCGACCTGACCGTCAAGGTCAACGCGGTGCCGGTGCCCAAGGGCTTTTACGAATCGGCCGATGAGTGGCATTTCACTCTCGGCGATGGGGAAATGGATCACTAGTCATGTCACTTGAACAGTCACTGTCCACCGACATCGTCTCGGCCATGAAGGCCAAGGACCAGACGAAGCTCACGGCGTTGCGCATGCTGAAGACCGCGCTGACCAACAAGAGCATCGAGAAGGGCCGCGCGCTTGAAGGCGCCGAGGAGCTGCAGGTCGTGTCGATGCTGGTGAAACAGCGCCGCGATTCGATCGATCAGTTCACGAA
>DATMJU010000110.1:0-2400 GCA_035553795.1 Vicinamibacterales bacterium | reverse complement strand
TCTCGCCCGACAGGGCGCGCACCGGCGAGCGCGCGCGCTCGGGCGAGAACAGGAAGTCCTGCAGGTACCCCATCACGTGGCGGGGCTGCCCGTTGACCGTGACCGTGTCGTTGCCATCGCCGATGGTGTCAACCACGGTGCTGTCCGGATCGAGCTGCTCGCGCTGCTGGTCGTAATACGCAACCTGCACGTTGGAGCCGCGGCGCACCTCGCCTTGCGTCGGCGTGAGATCGCCGAGCAGCAGGCGCAGCAACGTCGTCTTGCCGGCGCCGTTGGGGCCGATCAACCCGATGCGATCGCCGCGCATGATCCGGGTGGAGAAATTGCTGACGATCGGCACGGAGTCGTAGGCGTAGCTGACGTTGTCCGCTTCGAACACCATCTTGCCCGACGAATCAGCGGCGTCGATTGACAGCTTCACCTGGCCGGCGACCGAGCGCCGCTCGAGGCGTTCGGCGCGCATCTTCATCAGCGCCTTGACGCGGCCTTCATCGCGCGTGCGGCGCGCCTTGACGCCGCGACGCAGCCAGACCTCTTCCTGCGCCATCTTCTTGTCGAAGCGCGCGTTCTGCAGCTCCTCGTTCGCGAGCCACTCCTCTTTCTTGCGTTCGAAGGTCGCGTAATTGCCCGGCCATGACGTCAGCCGGCCGCGATCGAGCTCCACGATGCGCGTGGCCAGCCGCTCGAGGAACGCGCGATCGTGCGTGACGAACACGACGGCGCCGCGATACTCGGCGAGGAACGACTCGAGCCAGGTGATGGCCTCGATGTCGAGGTGATTGGTCGGCTCGTCCAGCAACAGCAGGTCGGGGGCGCCAACCAGCGCCCTGGCCAGCAGGACGCGGCGCTTCCAGCCGCCCGACAACGTGTCAACAATCGCGTCCGGAGGGAGCGACAGCCGCGTCATCACCATGTCCGCCTGGTGTTCGCGCTGCCACTCGTCGTGGATATCCAGCTCGCCCAGGCCCTCACCAACCACCGCGGCAACGGTCCTGTCTGCCGACAGCGGGACGTCCTGCACCAGCCTGGCTACGCGAACGCCGGGCTGGCGCAGCAACACGCCGGAGTCCGGCGGCACGTCGCCCGAGAGAATCTGCAGCAACGTCGATTTGCCGGTGCCGTTGCGGCCAATGACGGCCACCCGCTCTCCCGGCTCGATCTGGAACGCAGCGTTATCAAGAAGTGGCAGGTGTCCGAACGCGATGGACACCTGGTCGAGCGTTACCAGCGGCATGAACTCTCAAGCGTATCAGGCCGGCAGGTTGTCAGGTAGTCAGGTTGTCAGGCCGTCGGGTTGCCAGTATTCTTCCGAGCATGAAACCCGCCTTACGCGCGATTGTTGCCTTGCTCGTCGTTTCCATGACCGAAGTTACCGGCGCGCAGCAAGCCGGGAATGCGGCGATCGAGGCTGAAACGATTCAGCATTTCCAGGCGCTGCTGAAGCTCGATACCAGCAGCCCTCCGGGCAACGAGACCCGCGCGGTGGAATACCTCAAGCAGGTATTCGAAAAGGAAGGCATCCCCTACCAGGTATTTGCCAAGGATCCGTCGCGCGCCAACTTCGTGGCGCGGCTCAAGGGCAACGGCAAGAAGCGCCCGATCCTGGTCATGGGCCACACCGATGTGGTCACGGTCGATCCCGCCAAGTGGACGCATCCGCCGTTTGGCGCCGTGCGTGACGGCGGCTATGTCTACGGCCGCGGCGCAGTGGACGACAAGGACAACCTCGTCGCCGGCGTGATGCTGATGCTGATGCTAAAGCGGCAGAACGTGCCGCTCGATCGCGACGTGATCCTGCTGGCCGAAGCCGGCGAAGAAGGCGCGCCGGATGTGGGCGCGCAGTTCATGGCGGACAACCACCTCGATGCGATTAACGCCGAGTACTGCCTCGCCGAGGGTGGCGGCGTCGTGCGCTCCGGCGGCCAGGTCCGCCAGGCCAACATCGGCACGACCGAGAAGGAACCCCGCTTTGTCGAGATCATCGCGCGCGGGCCGGCGGGTCACGGCTCGGTGCCATCTCGCAACAACGCCGTCACCAAGCTGTCTGCGGCAGTGGGGCGCATCGCCTCGTGGACGCCTCCCCTGCGCATCAACGAGACCACCGGCGCGTATTTCAAGAAGCTCGCGACCATGGTGCCGGCCGACGTCGCCAAGATGTATCGCGACATCCTGAATCCCGATCCCAAGGTGTCGAGGGCGGCGGCGGACTGGATGCTCGAGAATCAGCCCAATCACTGGTCAATGGTGCACACCTCGCTCGTGCCGACCATCATCGACGGCGGCTTCCGCTACAACGTGATTCCGTCAGAGGCGAAGGCGACGATCGACGTGCGCATCCACCCGGACGAAGACCAGTCGGCGTTCCTCGATCTCGTTCGCAAGGTCGTCAACGATCCCAGC
>DATMJU010000109.1:0-30375 GCA_035553795.1 Vicinamibacterales bacterium | reverse complement strand
CGTGAGCGTGTCCTGCGTCAGCTGTCCGTTGGCGCCGCCGCCGATGATGGACGCCACCGGGCTGACCAGATGCTCGAAAAAGCTGTTCGACGAAAGATTCACGTCGTAGACGCCGCGGGCGGCAGCGGACTGAAAGTCGGCGGCGCCCACGCCGAGTCGCGCCACGAGGATGTCGGGGTTGTTTTCCAGTGCCATCTCGACGGCGCGTTGAAGGTCAAGCAGCTCCGCTCCGGCAATCACCCCGACGCGCGGCGGCAACGGTGCAGTTCCGGGTTGCCCGCCCGGAGGGCTCTGCTGTGCCTGCCCGGCCGACGCCGCAGTCCCCGCGAATAGCAAACAAACAACGACAATCCGTCCCAAGCTACGCTGGTACATCGGCCACCTATTCCTCCGACGGTCCGTTGGCATACCGACCGCGACGCTTCACGACGGCGGGAACTGGCGCCGTCGCGGG
Source organism: Vicinamibacterales bacterium (assembly GCA_035553795.1). Lineage (GTDB taxonomy): Bacteria > Acidobacteriota > Vicinamibacteria > Vicinamibacterales > UBA2999 > 12-FULL-67-14b. The sequence goes on along the minus strand of DATMJU010000109.1, from coordinate 29,921 downwards.
ACGGCCTCGCCACCGTGACGTCCGTGCCTGCCAGGCCGCCGCAAGCCGGCCCCACATGCGGTGCTCGCCGAGATCCTCCCACAGAGAATAAAAAACGGGCACGGCCAGCAGCGTGAGCACAAGGCACATGAGCTGCCCGCCCGCGACAAGGACGCCGATCGACCGATTCGTGGCGGCGCCGGGTCCACTTCCGACGATGAGCGGGACCATGCCGGCCACGAGCGCAAGCGTCGTCATCAGAATGGGGCGCAGGCGGTCGCGGTTGGCTTGGATGATGGCGTCGTGCCGGACCATGCCCTGTCTGCGGAGCTCGTTCGTGTGGTCAATTTGAAGAATCGCATTCTTCTTCACGATGCCGAACAACAGCAGCACGCCCAATGCAGAGAAGATGTTGAGCCTCTGTCCGGCCAGGATCGTCGCCAGCAGACCGAAGGGCACGGCAAGTGGCAGCGTCAACAGGATCGTCACCGGATGGATGAAGGACTCGAATTGGGCCGCCAGCACCATGTACATGAAGATGAACGACAGGAGAAACGCCAGGCCGAAGTACAGTCCCGCGCGCTGGAGTTCCTTGGATTGCCCGGTCAACGTCGCCACATACCCGGGATCCATGTTGAGCCGTGCCGTCGCCGCCTGCAGAGATTCGAGCGCGTCGGTCTGCGAGCCCCCGGGTGGGACGTTGGCCAGCAACGTGACCTGACGCTGCCGATTGAGACGCTCGATGGCGGCTGGGCCAGTGCCTTGGTCGATGTTCACGACGCTCTTGAGGGGCACTGTTCTTCCACCCGCGGCGGGCACCGTCATACGGCCTAGTGCATCGGGGTCCCGGCGATACTCCTCGCTGGCGCGCAGGACGACGTCATACTGCTCCTGGCCTTCGTTGAATGTGGTCACCTCCTGACCGGCCATGAGGAAGTTCAACGTCTCGGCAATGCTCGACACCGTGATGCCGAGGTCGGCGGCACGCTGGCGGTCTATATCCACGGCCAACTCCGGCTTACCGGGCAGCAGCGTGCGGTCAGGATCGACAAGATTCGGGTCGTCCCGCATGTGCTCGAGCAGCTTCGCCGAGTACTCGTCGAGCTTCTCGAGATCCGGGCCGCCGATCACGTATTGCACGGCCGCGTTCCGAAGGCCGCCGCCGCCGAACGCTGCCACAGGTTGGACCGACGTGGCCAGATCCTTCGGGTACGATCGAACGATTTCTCGGGTCCGTACGATCAATGCCGACTGGTCGATGTCTCGTGCTGCGATGGGCACCAGCCGGATGAACACGGTGCCGGTGTTCACGACCTGCTGAGCACCAAAGCCCGCGACGGTCAAGGTGCTTTCGACACCGGGAAGCTGTACACGGACATCGCGGGCCATCCGCTCGAGCACCGACTGGGTCGCCGCCAGGCTCGTGCCTTCTGGCGCCCGGACGACGATCTCGAACTGGGACTCGTCTTCTTCGGGCAGGAAGTTGATACCGGCGATCATGAACAGCGGGAAAGTCGCCGCCATCGTGAGCACGGACACGACGACGATCACACCACGGTGCGCCATCGACCATTCGAGCAGGCGAGTGTAGGTCCGGTCGATGGGGCGATAGAACCGGGCCTCCTTCGATGTGTGCGCCGCTCCTGCGGCCGACGTGCGCTCACCATGGCCCGCCGTGCCTTCCTCACCTTCAACCGGAGGCCGAATCCAGCGCGCCGCCAGCATGGGCGTCAAGGTGAACGCCACGAGGACGCTGATCGCGATCGCGGCGGCGGACGTCAGCCCGAAGGACGACATGAAGCGGCCGACGATCCCGCCCATGAATCCCACAGGAACGAACACCGCAAGGAGTGACAGGGTCATCGCCAGGACAGCCAGGCCGATCTCACGCGTGGCCTCGATCGCCGCGTGGAAGGGGTGCATGCCCTTCTCCTCGACGAACCGGTAGATGTTCTCGAGCACCACGATGGCGTCGTCGATCACCACGCCCACCATGAGCGTCAGTGCCAGCATCGTCATCTGGTTCAGCGTGAAATCCAGCGCGCCCATCAACGCGAACGCGCCGACAATCGACGTCGGGATCGCGACGGCGGCGATGAGGGTCGTCCGGATGTTCCACAGGAACAGGAACACGACCAACGTGGCGAACAAGCCGCCCAGCAACAGGTGCTCCTGGATGGCGTGCAGCGCCGCATTGATGAACTCCGATTGATCGCGCACGATCCGAACGGTGAAGTCCTTCGGCAAGAGCGGCGTGAGCTCGGCCATGCGTGCCTTCACCGCGTCCGCCACCGCCACGGTGTTCGTGCCGGACTGCTTCCGCACGGCGACGACCACCGCCGGCTCTCCATCGAGCTTCGCTGCCGATCTCGGCTCGACGCCCGTAGCCTCGGCCCGTCCGACGTCGCGGATCCGCACCGGATAGCCGTTCACCGTCTTGACGACGATGTCCGAAAACGCCTCCGCACTCTGCACGCGACCCCTGGCGCGAATCGTCAGCTCCTGAGCGCCGGCATCGAGACGGCCCGCCGGTAACTCGAGGTTCTGCGAACGCAACGCCTGTGCTACGTCCGAGACCGTCAGGTCGTAGGCGCGAAGGCGGTCGGGGTTCACGTAGACGTGAATCTCACGCCGTCGTCCGCCGAACACGAGCACGTCGCCGACGCCGCTCACCGTCTGCAGCTTTTCCTGGATCTCGTTCTCGACGATGCTCGTCACGTCGATCGTTTCCCGCTTCGCGCTGATCGCGTACAGGAGGATTGGCGCGGAGTCCGGGTCGAGTTTCTGCACGGTCGGCGGATCAATCGTGGGAGGGAGGTCCCGCAGAACGAGATCCACCTTGTCGCGAACCTCCTGCGCCGCCACGTCGACGTCCTTCTCGAGCACGAACGTGATGAAGACCTGCGAGAGGCCTTCAACCGAGGTCGAACGGAGTTCGTCGATGCCGGAAATCGTGCTGACGGTGCCTTCGATGATGTCCGTGATTTCGGTTTCGATCTGCTCAGGCGCTGCGCCGGGGTTCGCCGTCGCGACCGTGACGATCGGCAGGTCGATGCGTGGGAACCGATCGACGCCCAGTGTGAAGAACGAGAACGCGCCGACGACGGTCAGCGCGAGGATCAGCATCGTGGCGAAGACGGGCCGCCGGACACAGATTTCAGCGAGTTTCTGCATGTTGGACTACCTTCTTGGGGCGGGACTATCGCGTCGAGGCCGCAGGGGATGCCGACGCGACGGTCACACGGGCGCCATCGAAGAGTTGCTCCAGCGCGCTCGTAGCCACCGCTTCGCCGGCTGTGAGTCCGGACCGCACTCGAACCTGCTGCTGATCTTCTCCGGCAATCTGGAGCACCCGGAGGCGTGCGACATCGCCCTCGATGACAAACGCCTGGTACGAATTCGTGTTGGGATCCGGCAGCACGGCGGACTTCGGAACAAAGACGCCAGGTTCGGTCTTGCCGAGTTCGATTCGAGCCGTGGCGAACATCTGGGCACGGACGAGGCCGCCGGGGTTGGGAACGGTGGCCTCGACAATGACGGCGCGCGTGGCGGGGTCGAGCGCGGCATTCACAGCCGTGACGGTGCCCGTCACGGGCGCCCCATTCAGCGCGTCCACCCGAGCGGTCACTGTCTGGCCTTTGCGGATCTGCGCGGCGGTGACCTCTGGCACTTGCATGCGCAGCTTGATGGGATGCAACCGCATGACCGTAGCGATTTTGGTGCCGGGTCCGACGTACTCCCCGACCGTCACATTCCGGTCCGTGACGAAGCCGTCGAACGGTGCGCGAATCGTAGTGTCGGAGAGTGCCTTCTCGGCCAGGGCAATACGGGACTTGGCGTCGACCACCGCCGCCTCGGCCGTCGTGACCGCCTGGCGCGTCGTTTCTGCCTCGCTCGTCAATTGGTCATACACCGTGCGTGAGACATCGCCGGTCTTGAGCAGACCGGCGTACCGCGCGGCTGTCGTTTCAGCCAGTCGGTGTCGCTCGCGCGCCTGGCCGAGTGCGGCCTGTGCCTGCTGAACGGCAGCTCTGGCCTGATCAAGTCTCAGGCGGGCGTCGCGTTCGTCGAGTCGGACGAGAACGGTGCCGCGGGACACGCGATCTCCGATATTGATCGGTGTGGCGGCGACCATGCCGGATCCTTCGGACGCGACATCGGAGGATTCATCCGCGATGAAGTTTCCAGGAACCTCGATCGCCAGCGGGATGTCTCGGGCCTCGGCCACCGCCGTCGAGACAGCGATAGCATTGGACCCCGTGCCGGCGGCCTCGGGCGCCTTCTCCGTCGTGGCATTGCCGCGACTACAGGAAGCGGCCAGAATCGCCGCGAACATGACTGAGAAGACCGGCAGCATGCTGCGGTGACGGGACGAAATCAGATCACTCACGATTGAGTCGCTTCCTTGATGAAGACGCCCGACTCTTCTCGGAGCTGGCGCCGGGCGTCACAAGCGCGGCCAGCAACATGCAGGCATAGATCTCGGCGGCGTCGTCGCCAACCTCTCCGAGGGTGTCACCGCCAAGCACGCCGTCGAGTATCGCGTGGTAACTGGGCACTGCCATCAGCACGCGGGCAAGAGCGTGCGGGTTCCCGCCCCGGAATCGCCGCGCGCGCTGTCCCGCTTCGACGAAGCGCAGGAGTTCACCGTACAGCGGCGCCAGATGCCGCGTCCGAAACTCGCGCATCATCTCTCGATGGTCCAGGGCCGCGTGGAGCATGAGGCGGAGGAACTGAGGATCCTGCCGGCCGTGCCTCATGATCAGTGACATCAGACGGCGCAGGACCTCGAGGTCGTCACCAGTTTCCGCGGACGCTCGCAAATCCGCCACCCAATCTTCCGTGCCGGCTTCTCGGGCTTTCTCTTCGAGGATCGCGGCGTAGAGTTCTTCCTTGTGGGGGAAATGCCGGAAGATCAGCGCTTCATTCATGCCCGCCGCCTGCGCGATCTCCCGCGTGGTCGTTCCCTCAAAGCCGCGCTCGGAAAACAACCGGGTCGCGGCGTCGATGAGCTGGTCACGACGGATGGCCGCCGGGAGCCGCCCGCCCCGGCCGGCCTGAATCCGTGCAGCGCCGCGGCCGGTGGCGGCACGGGAACGAATTGACGTTTTCGCCTGCTCCATGATAAGTAAGTGATTACTTTACAGCGTGCCCTGCGCTGGGTCAAGCCCCGAGGAAAATGAATGCCGCACATCATCGAATGGACTCCAAATGCCGAGGCGCAGTTGCGCGAGCACCTGCAAATCCCGCTGGTGTCGCCGCTGCCGTCTCCGCACGACACTCCTGCGCTCTCGGACGATGGCCGCGCCGGATTCGAGCACTATGGGTTTGAGTGGTACCTGATCCCACCGGACACCGCCGCGCCGTTTGACGAGCGGTATGTTGCCCGCTGCTATCCGACCGCTCCTGCCTCCGTCTTCGCGCCACTACACCATGGCGACAGCTTGTATCAGTTGCTGAAGACGGGCCATCGCGCGCACCAGGGGCGGTTCATCGCGGTCGAGCGCACGCAGAAGCCGGGATACCTGCCTGGCAACGAGCAGTGCTACGGCACGCCGTACGGGTTTGCGCCAGTCGCCGATCCCCTGCTCCCCTACATGGGCAGCGCCGGCTTCACGACTCGCACGCGTTACAACCACGACTACGGAACGCTGAGCCAGTTGATTCGCCTCATTCAGGCGGATTGGGAACGCGCAGGGTGGCTCCCCGAAGGCTACCGCGTGTCGATCTGCCCACCCGTCGTGTTCAATCTCGTCGGCACCATCTTTCATCCTGAATGGAGTGCAACAGCATCGCTGGAACTTGGGTTCTATCGCGATCCGCATGGCAATGCCCAATGCTTCGCCGTTGGCCCGAACGGGCCGAATGACTTTTCGTACGTCCATCAGGTCGAAACGGACTCCGAGTGGCCGCTCCTTGGTTTCAGGCTGGCGCTCGTCCCTGAACCGCCCACCGCGCGGTGACCTAGACGCAGTCGCCACACGTGATCGACTCCCGTGCACCCGGCGACAGGGAGACCGGAGATGGAATCGCCTGAACAGAAGCTCGAAGACAGTCCAATGCGATTTCGCGAGGCCAGGCTTCGCGATTACTTTGGGCTCCAAAATGACAAGGTTTTACGCGACCCGTCAGTAACCGTGCCCCCGATGACGCCGGCTCTCGCCGCCCATTTCTCCATGTTCAATTTCGAGTGGCACGTCATTCCGGCCGCGCACACCGTGCCGTTCGATGACCGATACCACGGGCGACTCTATGCCCGAGCGCCTATCACGTTCACAGCTCCCTCACCCCACCATCCGAGCGCGCGCGATCTGCTCGCCGCGGGGCACCGCCGACATCAGGGGCGCACCGTCGCCGTGGAAACGACAATGAAGCCGGCCTACTTGCACGGCCGCGCGCAATGTTATGGGTCGGCGTACGGCTATGATGCGACAGCCGATCCTCTGGCGCCTTACCTGGATCGTGCTGGCCTTGGAGGGACACGCTATGGCCACAATTACCTGGCACTTCACGCTCTGACGGACCTCATCGAAGACGATTGGCGCGCACGGGGCCTGTTGCCCGCACCGTACCGCGTGACAATCTGTCCGCCAGTTGTCTTCAACCTTATTGGCACGGTGTTTCACCGTGAATGGAGCGAGACCGAGTCCTTGGAAGTCGGTTTCTACGTTGGTGCCCACGCCAGTGCGCAAGGCTTCGTCGTGGGCTCAAACGGACCTGGCGACTTCTCCTACGTACAGATTATCGAGACGGCAACGGACTGGAAGATGTTTGGTTTTCGGCTTGCCCTTGTGCCCGACTGATGCTGCGCCGACGGGAGGCACCGCGGCCGTCAGAAGCGAAACAGCGGCCGGCTCTCCTCAGTGCCGGGCCACGGGATGGCTGCGAGTATGGCGATGAGCGCCACGCCAACGGACACGAGCGCAATCCGATGCCGAGCGCGCGCATCGGGCGTCCGCTTGATCCGCGCACGTCCGACGTGCGCCGCGCCGAGTGCCAGCACCATCGCGGCGCCGTGCTCCACAGTCCAGAAACGCAGGGCGCCCACGCGCATGGCTGTACCGAAGTCGTCGACGAGGATCTGCGCGAACGGCGTCAGGAAGAAATACAGCATCAGCCCGACAAGGACCTCGATGTCCAGGGCCAGCGTCAGAAAGAGGCCCGCTCGTCCGTCCCACGTGGTCCACGGGCTTCCGCGTCTGTAGCCGACGAGGGCCCGCGCGGTCGCCACGACGGCGAGCAGCAGCACTGCCCAGCGCATCCACGAGTGGAATGCCAATACCCGTTCGTACATGACTTGCCCGTACACGGCCGATCCGTTGTTCCGCCAACCACCGACGATTGCGGACGCCCGCCAGCGGCCCGCGACCAGCAGCTGCCTCTCACGGATACGCGTCGGCGCGACGGGCGTACCCCCCGAACACTCTACGTCTCCGGCTCGTCCGCTCCGAACGCGAACTTCGATCGGTCCGCTCCAGCGGCCGGAGAAATACCGGGTGACCTCACGGCCACAGTAGCGAGAGCCCCGTAACCAGCACCGCGGTCAGCAACGCACGCCGGTGTACCCGGGCGGCCTGACGGCGGAGGATGTCACGCTGCGCCACGCTCTCGACCCGCTCCTCGCCCCGATCCATGTTGCACGCGCCGCGTGCGGCAAGCGCGATTCAAGTCTTTTCGCGCGCCTGGAACACGCCCAGTCCGGCGAGCCACAGCGGCAGGAAGACCAGGAGCCGTGTCCACCGCGGAGCTTCGTATCCGATCAACACGAACCCCAGTAGCCCTGCCGCCACAGCCGACACGAGACCCAGGGTCCGGCGTTTCCGAATCTCGCGAGCGCCAATGTTCGCTAGTCGCACGATGGACACCTCACAACGCTACGACGCGCGGCGCCTGGGACCGGTTCCCTGAACGCAACGCGCACTCGGCGACTGCGTCACACACCCCCGGATACCTATCATTGCACAACTGTTCAATATCGTGGTCGCTGCGGCTACGGTGCCGCCAATCGTTTGGCCCAGCCGCTTGACCGGCCATGCCAGCAACTGTTACTTTGTTTTTCACAGTGACCATTACGAGCTGCTTCGCGCTCGCCGCCCATGCGCTGGTCCTCCTTGCTCACTGCGGAGCGAAAGGCGCAACCAGCGACGACATCGCCGACAGCGCCAGTACGAATCCGGCCCGGGTGCGTCGCGTGCTCGCCCCTCTGGTCCGAGCCGGCCTTATCGCGGGACGCGAGGGCGGCGGGGGCGGATACACGCTGGCACGCAGGCCGGACGCCATCACGCTCGGCGACATCTTCGCCGCGGTGGAGGAAGGCCCCGTGCTTCCCGCCCACCCGAAAGCCCCGAACGCTCGCTGCCCGATCGGATCCGGAATCACCGCCGCGTTGCACGAGTTGGATGAGGACGTGGGCGACGCCGTCAGAGACGTGCTCAGCCGCCGCAACTTGCGCTGGCTCGCCACGCGCGTCGCCGTCGAGGCGGGCACGTCAATGAGCCGCGGCAACGATCGGAAGCGGGCACGTCGATGACACCGCTGGCTGGGGCAAACATCTGCGCCGGATGCGGGCGGTTGGTTCAGGAAACTTCTCGAGGAGACGACTCATGAGAATTCTCGTGACCGGTGCGACCGGACACCTCGGCGCGAAAGTTGTGGAAGCGCTGTTGGACTCGGTACCGGTCGATCAGGTGGCGGTCAGCGTACGGAACGTGGAGAAGGCGAATCACCTCCGCGCGCGGGGTGTGGAGGTCCGTCGCGGCGATTTCGACGAAGCAGCCTCGCTGGCCCGCGCCTTCGAGGGCGTGCAGCGCCTGCTGCTGATCTCCACCGATGGTGACAACGCCACCCGGCTCCGCCAGCATCGTACCGCTGTCGCGGAGGCCGTACGGGCCGGGGTGGAGTTCATCGCGTACACAAGCCTTACGCGCGCCGACGCCAGCCCCATGGCGCTCGGACAGGTGCATCGCGAGACCGAAGCGGCCATTCGCGCGACGACACTCCCCTACTGCTTCCTGCGCAACAACTGGTATCTCGAGAACGACGCGGGAACGATTCAAGGTGCGGCGGCCGGTGCGCCCGTGGTCACGGCCGCCGGGGATGGGAGAATCGGCTGGGTTCTCCGTGACGAACTGGCGCTGGCGACGGCAGCCGTCCTGGCTGGACCGGGGCACGAGAACACCGTCTACGAGCTCTCGGGTCCACCCCGTACCTACGCGGACCTGGCAGCCGCGATTGGCCACGTGCTCGGCCGCGACATACCGGTTCAGCACATCGACGATGCGAGCTACGAACGCATGCTCGCCGGGTACGGCCTTCCCGGTTTTCTGGTGGAGTTGCTGGTGGATGCACAGCGTGCGATGCGCCAGGGAGCGCTCGCCGTGGAGAGTGGGGACCTGGAGCGGCTCCTCGGCCGCCCGGCCACGCCCCTGACGGACGGCGTCGCCCGAATCCTCTCTGGCAGTGCCGGCGGCTGACAGGACCTCACCACAATTGGCGCGGTTTCGTGGACGTGATGCCGCACGACAACAGGAAGGAGAAACCATGAAGGCTCTCTTCGTCGCGGGTCGGGTACTCTTCGGCGGGTTCTTCGCGTTCAATGGGCTGAATCACTTCCTCCAGCTCGGGTTCATGGCCGGGTTCGCGCAGATGAAAGGTGTTCCCGCGCCGGCGTTCGCGGTGGCGCTCACCGGAGTGCTGCTGCTCGCAGGAGGCCTGAGCATCCTCTTCGGCGCCTGGCCGCGCGTCGGCATCGCGCTCCTCGTGGTGTTCCTGCTGCCCACGAGCGTGATCATGCACGACTTCTGGAGCGTGCTCGATCCCATGCAGCGGGTGGTCGAGATGACCAGCTTCATGAAGAACATGGCGCTCGCCGGCGCCACGCTCATGCTCCTGGCCGTCCCCGAGCCGTGGGTGGGGAGCCTGTCAAGGCGGCAGTCTGGCGCCTAACGCCGACGTCGCGGGGGACTCCTTCTTCGCGCCCAGTGGCAGCTGTCCGGCACGTGAGCGTCGCCATGATGACCCGTGCGTCCGGTGCCGTCCGCGTTGGCCCGGAGAAACCTCACGTCGACCGACGCCTCGACGACGTCCGGACACAAACGCCGGCTCCACGCGCCACAGCCGTTGCACAGGCACGGCGCATGCGACGTCGTCACCCGACAGATTTCGGCCCGCCGTTCAGCTCGTGTTCGGCCTGCAACCAATCTTCGAGGTCGTGTCCGTCTTCGCGGCCGCGCGCCAGGTAAAGGTCATAGGCGCGACGGGCAATCTCCGGCTCAGCGACGGTCGCCGGCCGCGCGGCGTCCTGCGGAGCACGGTCAGTTGCTGTTTCGACCCCCTGAGGTTTCGTAATTGATTTCGCCATCGTTGCACCTCGATCAACGGGGTGGATATCTTCCCACGCGCCACGAGCGAGTCCGCCTGAGACCCTCGTAGACGTGATGCCAAAGCGCACTGCCAACTCTGTAGCAATAACCACTCCAGAAGCAGTGCCGACCGCCGATGACGTGACTCGACCAACTGTGGAGTTGTCGCGCCCGGCCATTGACTGGACGATGGCACATCGAACCATTGTTCGATATCAATCAGCAAGTGCAAGTCGCGTTATATTGGACAGATGTTCAATGGTACCGCTGCCAGCATGGCACCCACACGTTGATGGCGGGACGGTGTTCCAGTCGTACCGAACTCGAATGTCTCGCGAGCCGGTGCGGCGGAGCGGTCCGCATCGATGTCTCGGAAGGAGGGCTGCGGAATGCACCGAGGGCTCGGTGCCGCTGTTCCTCGTCGGTGCGGCGCCGCATCTGTTTGCCACGAAGTCGATGGGCATCGTGATGGCGATGCTGGCGCCCAGCATCGCCGCCGTTTGCGCTGCTCACGATCCTGCCCCTGACTCTGCTGCAGATCCTCTCCGGTGGCCTCGCGCCGCGCGAGAGCATGCCGGCGCTCGTGCAGACCCTGATGCTCGCGGCGCCGACCACGCACTTCACGGAGCTGAGCCAGGCGATCCTCTACCGCGGGGCCGGGCTCGAGGTCGTGTGGCGGCCGTGTGTCGCACTCGTCGCAATCGGCGCGGTGCTGTTCGGGTTTGCCACGGTGCGCTTTCGCCGGGCCATCGGGCAGATGGCCTGAGTATGCGTCATGAGCACGAAGGGCTTTGCGCGCCCCGTCTGGAGCACTGATCAGCGATGCGACTGTTTCGCCGTGAGAACGGCCCAACGACTGGCATCGGCGCGGCGCCGTCCGGGGAGATCGACGTCCAGGTGGTGCCGGAAGGCAAGGACTCCACCATCGAGGTCGCCGGGCGCGTGACCGTCGACTCGTCGCCGCGGCTGCGGGCCGTGCTGCACGAACAGATCCGCGCCGGGACGAGCCGCGTGCTGGCCATCGATTTCTCCCGCGTCTCGCGTTGCGATACGGCCGGCATTGCCACCTTGCTGGAGGCGGCGAGAGTCGCACAGGCCCACCGGGTGCGCCTGCGCTTGGTTGGCATGCAGGCGGAAGTGAGGGTGCTTGCGGAGGTCACGGAGATGGACGCGGTGTTCCGCGCGTTTGGATCCGAGGTCGTGTTCACGTGACACTCCTGGAGCGCGTCGGCCGATCGGTCATTGCGTGGACGCAGGAAGTCGGCGGCCTGACCCTGCAGCTCTGGGTCGCCCTGATGGCGCTGCCGCGCGTGCTGCCCGTCGTTGGCCGGCGAAGGCGGTGGCGGTCGGCCGTGGAGCAGATGCTCGTCATCGGCGCGAACGCCCTGCCGATGGCCGGCATCATGTCGCTCTGCGTCGGCTTCGTGCTCGCGCTGCAAACCGCCTCGGAGCTGCGCCGGTTCGGGGCAGTGGAGTTCGTCGTGGATCTCGTGGCCGTCAGCTTCACGCGGGAGCTGGGTGCACTCATTACCGCCATCGCGGTGAGCGGCCGCTCCGCGTCGGCCATCTCGGCCGAGGTCGGCACGATGGTGGTGACGGAAGAAGTGGACGCCTTGCGCGTGATGGGACTCGATCCGGTGGAGTTCACGCTCGCGCCGAAGTACCTCGGCGCGCTCATCACCGTCCCGTGCCTCACAATTCTCAGCACGGTCTGCGGCATCTTTGCCGGCTACCTCTTCCTCGCGATCAGCATCGACATGAGCCTCCGCGTCTACGTCAACGAGGTCGTGGAGTCGATCTTGCTGCGCGATGTGTGGCTGACGCTCATCAAGAGCGCGATCTTCGCTACCATCATCGTGCAGGTCGGCTACCGGGAAGGGCTGCGCGCGCAGGGTGGTCCCGAAGCCGTGGGCCGCGCGGCGACCGCGGCGGTCGTGAAGTCCACCTTCCTCGTCATCGTCGCGGACCTGGTGGCGACGGCGCTCTTCTACGTCATGGGCTGGAGCGCCGCGGGATGACGCCGAACGCCACCGAGCCGCTGATCGCGATCCGCGGCCTGTCTGTGTCCTTCGGCGACCGCCGCGTGCTGGACGGCATCGACCTCGACGTCCATCGCGGCGAGATCCTCGTCCTGCTCGGCGGCAGCGGCTCGGGAAAGACGACGCTGCTCAAGCAGGTGCTCGGGCTCGCGAGGCCCGATTCCGGTGGCGTCCGCATCGGCGGCGTCGATATCACCGCGTGCTCCGCGCCGGAGCTGGCGGCGGTGCGGCGCCGCATCGGCGTCGCGTTCCAGGCCTCGGCGCTGTTCAATTCCCTGACGGTCCAGGAGAACGTCGCGCTGCCTCTCCAGGAACTGACGGATCTCGCCGAGCCCGTTATCGATATCATGGTCTGGATGAAGCTGAACGCGGTGGGCCTGGCCGACGCCGCCGGGCTCTATCCCCACGAGCTCTCGGGTGGCATGAAGAAGCGGGCGGCCATCGCGAGGGCGATGGCGCTCGACCCCGACATCCTGGTCTTCGACGAGCCCAGCGCAGGACTCGACCCGATCGCCTCGGCGGGCGTCGATGAGCTGATTCTCTTCCTGAAGCGCGTCTTCGGGATGACGATGCTGGTCGTGACGCACGCCATGGACAGCGCCTTCCGCATCGCCGACAGGGTGGCCATGCTCCACGAGGGCCGCCTGATCGCCGTCGACACCAAGGCACGCTTCCTGGCGGCCGAACAGCCGCGCGTCCGTCAGTTCCTCGACCGGCAGCCCGACGTCGTCTCGAGGGACGGCCGCGGGTTCGCCACCTCTTTTCTTGAATGGATCGCCCATGAGCACTGAAGCCAAGGTTGGCGCCTTCGTCATCGCGAGCCTGCTGGTGCTCAGTGCGACGACGTACTTTGTCCGCGCGACGCAGAACGTGCGCGGGCAGGTTCCCTTCACGACCCATCTACGGCAGGCCGGCGGCATGGCCCCCGGCACGTCGGTCCTGTTCGGCGGCATCCGGGTGGGACAGGTAACCGCGGTGCGTCCGTGGTCCGAGGACCCGACGCGGATCGAGATCGCGTTCGCCGTCCGAGCCGGCACGCCGATCAACGCAAACTCGACGGCTCGCGTCGGATCGGTGAGCCTCATGAGCAGCCCGACGCTGCAAATCACGACGGGCAGCAACGACGCCCGCCGTCTGGCCCCGGGTGAAGCCGTGCCGTCGGAAGAAGCCGTCAGCCTGGATGAGATTACGCGGCACGTCGGAAACCTGGCGGCGTCCGCCAATGAGCTGGTCGTGGAGCTGCGCCATGAGGTCCCGGCGCTCACGAACGAAGCGCGCACGGTGCTGGCGAATGTCAATGCCATCACCGGCCCGAGGAATCAGCAGCACATCGAGGCGATCCTCGCGCAGCTGGACACGGTCCTGGCGCGCGAGTCGGCGCGACTGGCACAGATCGGCGAACGCGTGTCCCGTCTGGCGGAACACGCCGACGAGGTCGTCGTGTCCGCCAGGCCGCTGGTGTCCAACGCGGACCAGGCCGTCGCCAACGTGAACGACTTGGTCGTCGCGATCCGCGAACCGCTGACGCGAGACCTCGAAGAACTCCACAGCACGCTTCAGAAGGCCGGCACACTGCTCGGCACGGTGGAGAACGTCATCGGCAACAATGAAGGGGATCTCGTCGAGACGATGCGCAACCTGCGCCTCACTTCGGAGAACGTACGCATGCTCACCGAGACGCTCAAGCAGCGCCCGTGGAACCTGATACGGACCACGCAGCCCCCGGACCGCAAGGTGCCACGTCGATGAGTCCTCGGATCAATGCCGCAGCGGCGACCTGGCTCCTCGCGGCGCTGGTGGGCAGCGGCTGTGGGAGTGTGCGTTATCCGGCCACCTACGTCCTGAGCGTCCCGACACCGCTCGAGACGTCGGCGGAACCGGGCCGCCACGGTGCGCTGGCGGTTCGGCCGTTCACCTGCACCGACTACCTGTGCGACGGCCGGATCGTCTACCGGCCGAGCCCCGAGGAAGTGGGGTTCTACGAATACCATCGGTGGGCGGCGGACCCGCGGCAGATGGTCACCCGATTCGTGGTCAACGCCGTTGATGCGAAACGGGTCTTCACGCACGTCGGGCTCGACGTGGGCGGCAGTCGGCCGGCGTACGTGTTGAGCGGCCACATTGAGGAGCTCGAGGAGGTGGATCGCGGCAGTGACGTGCAGGCCGTCTGCACGATGTCCGCGCGGCTGGTGGACGGGCGGACAGGGTCGGTGGTCTGGAGCGGTCGCACGTCATCGAGCGTCCCCGTCACCGAGCGCAACGTCCCGGGCGTTGTGCGGAGTCTGTCGGAGGCGGTGCACGAGACAATCGAGCGCCTCGTGACATCGATGACGAAGGAGCTATCGGCCGCACGGGTGCCGGGAGCCAGCGCCCACCCTGGAAAGGCCGCGCCCGCGTCGCCAGAGCCGAGCTCCAGATCTGCTGGCGTGAGTTCGCGCAGAACATCACATAGCCCGGCGGAAACACCAATGTTCCGACCAGCGATGGGTTACACCCGACACTCGCTCATGTCTCCTGTGGGTCGTGCACTCGTCCCGTAGATCAGGCTCTACGCTTGCCGGGGGGATATCGTCGCCGCCGTCCTGTCATTGAACAATCGTTCAATATCCAATCGACCGTACCACGTTGGCACGAAAGTCAAGACTGCCTGCGCCGATGCCATGCATCAGCGGAGCTTCTGCGTTCGCGTCGATGCCAGCTGTTCTCGGTCTCCGGGTATCACTGTTCCGCCGTAACCAACACCATCACGGTAGTTGCTCGCTGGGGGTCGCGTTCGAGCAGCCTTCGCATCCGGACGCTGAAGAGGCTCGCGGACGCCTGCACCCTCAGAGCGCGGCCGACGAGGGGACGTACGCGGTCCAGCACGGACGCAGGCAGCACACAGTGCCGTCGTCCAGGTGTGGACAAGAACGCCACGAGCTCCGCATCGGTTGTCAGCTGCCGGACCGGACGGCCCGTATAGAACACCAGCCCCGGCGTTCCATAACTCCCGGCGACCGCAAACGGTTCCGCCGGTGCGGATACCAGCCGCGCCACTTTCGCGAGTTCCGGAATCGGCTGAAAACGACGGAGCTCTCGTGGCGCAACGACAAGCGCGAGCACCGCGTACGTCGACACGAGGAGCGCAACGAGGGCCGTCAATGCCGGCATCGGATTGCGGGACCACGCCAGGACACCGAGCACCCCGGCGCCCGCGACGAGAACTACCGGGAGGATGAACGCGCGGTCCCACGGCTGGAGCCCGAAAGCCCGCGATAACAGCAGCCAGACCAGTACGGCTCCCGCCGCGAGTGTCACCGCGACCAGGAGCAGCGGCGTGCGCCACATCCAGGGCGAGACACGCCGCTCGATAGCGCCATCGAGGAAAATTCCGGTGGCGAGCGCCATCCCTGGGAACGCCGGAAGGATATAGTGCGGCAGTTTGTATTCAGAGATCGAGAAAACGGCGATCACCGTCGCGAACCAGACGGCCGCGAGCTTCATGCCGTCGATTTCGCCTTCGCGCAGTGTATCTCGACGCAGCCACGCCCAGAGGAATGCCGCCACGGCGAACAATGACCATGGTGCGCCGTCGCCGGGTGCTACACCCAGATAGTAGAACAGGCCCCGGTCGCGCCCGGGAAACGCGTCAGACACATAACGGGCAACCACTTCGTAACCGAGGGCGATGTCCACGAACGCCGATCCGTGCGCCCAGATCATGAAGACGAACCATGGAGCGGAAACGAGGCTGGCGAGAAGTACCCCGGTCAAGGGCCGCGTCCGCGCAAGTGCTGTCTTGCCTCCCGACCAGACGGCCCACACGGTCCAGATCGCCGGCGCGAGCAGAGCCACGGGGCCTTTGAGCAGGATCCCAAGGCCCACGAGCGCCCATGCCCCCCACACGAAGCCGCGGCTTCTCCCGGAGATGCCGAGCGTCATCGCCCACAGCGCAACCGTGACCGCCGCAGTCACGGGTACGTCCGTGAGCCCCTGGCGCGCGTACAGGACGAAGCGGAAGGTGGTGGCCAGACCAACCGCAGACAGCAGCCCCGCGCGCGGTGAGACGAAATGACGGCCAAGGCCGAAGATCGCCAGCGCCGTAAGAAGACCGCAGATTGCGGCTGGCGCTCGCGCCGCGATCTCTGCGTCGTCGAGCGCCGCGAAGAACGGGAGCTGCAGCCAGTAGAACAGGATCGGCTTCTCGAACCTGGGCGCCGCGTTGAACCAGGGCGTGAGGAAATCGCCGCGCTGGATCATTTGCCGCGTGGCTTCCGCAAATCGCGGTTCGTCCGGTTCCCACAGCGCGTTCGCGCCGAGGCCAGCGAAGAAGGTGAAGGCACAGATCGTCACGATGACCACCTGCGGGCAGCCACGAAGACGGTTGAATGCTGAGAGCAGACTACCGGCGCGCACCGTGACCGACCTCCGATTGCCGTCCGTGGTCATAACCCTGGCTGCGGATGACATCTCGACTGATGCCACGCAACGGCTTATCATTGTACACATGTTCAATAGCTTCCGCGGGATGCTGATCGCCAGGGGTGGCCGCCGGTCCGCCGAGCGGGCCGGCCGCACGTGACGTCCGCGCTCCAGCCGCGACGGGACGATCGCGCAAGCCTCACACACGTCATCGAGACGCTGCTCGATAAGGGCATCGTCCTGAACGCCGACATCATGGTGTCGGTCGCCGGCGTCGAACTGCTCGGTATCCGCATCCGGGCGGCGCTCGCGTCCTTCGAGACGGCGGCCAAGTACGGATTGGAATTCCCCAGCGGCACCGACACGAGCGCGCCGGGCTGGCAGCGCGCCCTGGTGACCCGCGAGAGTTGCCCGAGCTGCGGCAAGCTCAGCGACGCGCGCGAGTTGCTCGAGAAGTTCTGCCCCTGGTGCGGGTGGCAAAGCGCGCGCGCGCGCTCTCTTCCTGCAGCGCCCAGATCCGGTGAGGAAGACGCCGGACCGCCAGCGATGAGTCCGACGCCTCGCAAAAAAGCGACCGCCCGCGGCTCGCGCGGATCCCGACATCGTGGCTGACGACGTGGTGCTCGGTTCTGACGGCGTGCTTCCAGCCCTTGAGCCGGTGCGGGATCCGCGGGCGACCGTCGCCGATTTGCTGGAGGTGCTGCTCGACAAAGGGGTCGTGCTCAACCTCGATCTGCTGATTGCCGTCGCTGACATCCCACTCGTGGGTGTCAGCGTGAAGGCGGCGCTGGCGGGCATAGAAACCATGCTGGAATACGGGATGATGCGCGACTGGGACGAGCAGACGCGAGCGTGGGTGCAGCGTGCACTGGCCCGTCATGTCCCCCTGGCTCCGGATGAAACTGTCGTGTTGCGCATGTCGGGGTCATGCTACGACGCGGGCGCCAAACTGTGGCGTCCCGGCACGGTGTACCTCACGGACCAACGGCTCCTCGTCTTTCGCCGACACCCGCCAGCGGTGCTCCTGTCCCTGTCCCTCGCGCAGATCCGGAGCGTGCGAATCCAGGAGGAGCCCACGTTTGGTGGAGAACGACGCGTCGAGGTTCGTGTGGCGCGAGACGAAGGCAACGACCTGCGCGTGACGGCGGAAGATCCGCCGCGACTGGCGCGCCGCATCAGAGCGCGCATCTCGGACACCGACGGTGATGACGTGACGCCGCTCTTGACGACCGCGCCTCTGATCCACGGAAATCTGTGGTACGAGGAACCACGCGGCGGCGGCGCCGTGTGGCGGGCAGGGCGCGGCGTGCTCGATCGTGACGTGGGCTTCACGTGGCGTGGCGCCGCGGATGCCCGACCCGCGGTCGCCCTGAAGCACACTGATATCCGGGAGATCCGGCTCCACACACGGCGGACGCCGACCAGCGCGGCGGCTCTCATCGTGGACGCGATCGATGGCGAACGCGTCTTCGCCGCGGAGGCGACCCAGCAGTGGTTCGAGGTCCTAAGCCGGTGGCACAGCAGCGAGGAAGAGCAACATGGGCATCGCCGTTGACGAGAACAGTCTGAAGCAGGGTGTGTTGACGCTGGTCGTCGGTCTGGCCGATATCATTCGCGAAACACTCGAGCGGCAAGCGATCCGGCGGCTCGACGCTGGGGACCTGACCGAAGCGGAGCTCGACCGCCTGGGTGACGCGTTGAGGGACCTCGAGGTGGCGCTCAACCAGATCAAGAAGGATCACGGCCTCGAGAAGTCCGTCGACGACCTGCTCCGGGGCTTGGATGACGTCGTCGATGATGTCGTTGACAAGTTCCTGAACCCGACCCGATGGACCGAGACCACGAAGTGACATCCACCGCGCTGTACGTGTACGCGGTGATTCCCGATATCGGTCGCCGCGAGTGGGGAGCCATCGGTCTCGACCGGGCAGTGGTCCGGGCGGAAGGAGACGGTCCGCTAGCGGCGCTGGTGCACGAAGTACCGGCCGCCCGGCCGTACGAAGGAGACGACGAGCAGGTGCGTACCTGGGTGCTTCGGCACAGTCAGGTCGTCGAACGGGCGTGGGAAGCCGCAGGTACCGTGCTGCCTGTGAGTTTCGACGTGCTCGTGCGCGGTGACGACGAGATGCTCGCGCAGCAGCGGCTCCGACAGTGGCTGCATGATGCACGCGACCGGTTGACAGCAGCACTCGATCGGCTGCGCGATCGCGTCGAGCTTAAGGTCGATATCGGGTTTCCCTGGACGACGGAACGACACGGCTCGGACCACCCACCGGTTGGTGGCCTTCAGCGGCTCCAGGAGAAGAGACGGGAACTGGAGCGCGACCAGGTGTTGGACAAGCGCGCGGATGCTCTCTACCGCGTCGTCCGACGGGAACTCGCCAGCCGGGCAGAGGATCTCGTGGAGCATCACCGAAGCCGCCCGGAGGGGCTGAAGCCGGTGTTCTCCGGATCACTGCTCGTCAGGCGCGATCAGATCGACGAAGTGGGTCGTGAACTCGCTCGGCTTCAGGCACGAGAGCCGGATCTGGTGATCAAGTACCTCGGCCCGTGGCCGCCCTACAGCTTCGCCGATGCCGTCATGCAGTCGATTCCCTACGGCATGGAGAACGTTCGCTCCCGCCCTGACTGGCCTTGGGTTGACGCTGATGAGCGGCGCGCTGGTCTCGACGGCGCTGACGCTGCTGCTCGTGCCGGTCCTGCTGTACCACGCTCGGAGTAGAACGACACTCACGGGCCGGGCACACTGGCGCGCGAAGCCCTGACCAGTGCCGCAGAGGCCCGAGACCCCAACCCGGGGTGACATAGGGCGTCGCCTCGTTCCTGTGTCCTATCATTGGACGAATGTTCAATATGGTGCGACGTCCGGTCGACGTGGTGACGTGCAGATCGACTCTCCGGCCGTGACGAAGAAAGGGATCGTTATAGCGGCCGCGCGTCTGGTGGAGAGGCGAGGTCTGTCGGCGTTCAGCATGAGAGGCTTGGCGCGCGAGTTGGAGTGTCAACCGGCCGCCCTGTACCACTACGTTCGATCCAGGGAGCACCTTCTCGAAGCCGTTGCGGGTATTGCCGAGCGGAAGCTCACAGCTGCGATGTTCCCCGCCATGACCGGTATTGTCGACGAGCGGGCACACGAAACCGCGCGGCAGGCGGTCGAGGCGTTCCTGCGGTTTGCCGGCGAGGAGCCACATTCGTGGGAGCTTCTGTTTCTCCATCCGGCCACCGCGAGGATCGGGCGGCGCACTCGCGCGACACTCGAGCGGCGCTTGGCGTCCATCATTGCTGCGTGCGGCAACAGGACTGATGACAACCGCGCAAGTGCCGCAGCCTCGGCCAAATTGACTGTGACGGTCGCCATCGGTGAGGCCGCCATTCGCCTCTGCCGGCCGGGCCTGCTCGGCCCTGCGGCGTCGGCGGAGCAGATTGTCGAGCTGTTCCTTCAACGCCCGGAGGAGAGGTGAGCGGTGGGTCATGTTTCACTTCGGCAGGCGCGGCGGCGTAGGACGAAGCGCCGGCATCCGGTCCAGACACGCGACCGCATCCTGGAAGCCGCCACGAACGAGTTCGCGTCCCGAGGCTTTGCGGGCGCGCGAATCGGTCGCATCGCGCGGCACGCTCGCGTGAACCGGGCGATGCTCTACTACTACTTCCGGAGCAAACGCGGACTCTTCCAAGAGACGCTCCGGCAAGCAAGTATTGGAGCAGGCAACTGGGACGAGGCGGACCCTGTTGGGTCGATTGTCAGGTGGTTTCGAACGGCTATCCAGGATCCGCGGCGCGTTCGTCTGCTGCAGTGGGAGACGCTCGAGGGGCAGGTGCTTCGCACGGATGCTTCCGGATCGCAGGTTGAGGCGTTCGCGTCGCTTGTGCGTGTCTTTGGTGACGATGCCGATGCGCGTCATAAGGCGTTCCTGGTTGTTTCAGCGACTCTGCTTCCGATCGCACTCCCGGGGCTCACGGAGAAGCTGGTCGGTCACTCGCCTTCTGAACCTATCTTTGAATCGGCCCACGAACGTTGGACACGACTGCTGATCGGACTCTTGAGCGAACATCGACGCCGGTAACGAAGTGCCCGGTCACAGGGGGGCTCCCCATGAGCCAGTGCTCCGTACACGTTTCGTTGAACCGTCGAACTGACGCGGAGACAGCACGCGATGGTCCGCGTTGCTGCCACGCTCCACCGCGATGCCCCAGCCAAACGGGCGCTTTTGAAAGCATTGATACGGGGTCCCGGCGCGAAACGGGGAGAAGACATGCAAGCTACGACCTCGGTCGCTGGCATCGGCGTCCCGCCACCCAGACACTCGACCATCGCAAGGACCCCGGCGTTCGGGCGCACGGGCGCGCCCCTTCTGGCGGTCAGTATCCTCCTGGGCATCGGGACAGGGCTCGGCGGACCGGCGCCGGCGGCTACGTGGCGGTCTCGTGCCCACGGGATGGATCGGTCCGGCGATGAGACTATAACGCACGATCAGCGACCTTGGGCCCCGTGCTGCTCGGTGCGATCGTGGACGCATGGGGCTACGCGCGGGGCCTTCGCGGTGAACGCGGCCCTGATGGTCCTCTCGACGCTGCTCTTCGCGGCCGCGGCCCGGGAGACGACGGGCAAGAACCGCCGGTCGTGAAAGGCGCGGTGCTGCACACATGCCGCGCCGTGACTACCAGCCTTTCGGCAGGCCCGGTCCGTGACTTGCAACGACTTGCGAGCGGCCGGGCATTTCGCACTCGACCGGGCAGATAACCGGGCTCGCCTTGACCCGCTCGGCTGGCGAGCGCTACCAGGACATGACCTCGGTTCAGCGTTGAGCGGAGCACCGCCGAAGCTCGGGACCGGTCGGGGTCACACTTCTCGCTGTTGGGGGCACGATGGCAACAGGCGACGCCGGCCGCTGGATCCTCTCGGCCGTTGCGACCAGCACGGCTGTGGGCGGGGATCTGGCCGACTGGAACCACACACACCTCTTCAACCCTCGGTGGCCGCCGCACGCGAAGTTTCACGACGCGCAGACCATCCCGCTCGGCTCGCTCCTCGGATGCGGCGGCCTCTTTCTTCTCTGGCGTCGGAAGCCCGACCCGGAGATGGACCTCGCCCTGGCTGCTCTCCTCCCCGCATCCTTCTGGATCGGCCAGGGGATCAGCTACGTGTTTCCGGGAGCGGCCGGCGTCGACGCGGAATTCCCAGACGAGGTGCCGCGGATTGCCGGGGTCGGGGTCAGCGAGTGGATGGGCAGCTCCTTCATGCTGATGCTCACGACCGCAGGATACTGGCTGGCGCGGCGGCGGCTCGGTCAGTCGCGTCACGGGTCCGCCGTTCACGCCCGCCCCCGGCCGACGGCCACGCGAGTAGCCCGCAATCAAGCTGCAGCAGGAGGGAAGAGTGATGCGCCTGACAGGTGGAGTGGTTCTCGGCGTCGGACTCGGAGGCTTTGCGGATGGTATAGCGCTGCATCAGATCGCGCAGTGGCACAACATGGGTTCGGCAGTGCTGCCGCCTCATACGATGGAAGCGATGAGTCAGAACATGGTCTGGGATGGCCTTTTTCACGCCGCAACCTGGGTCATCACACTTGTGGGCGCCTACATGCTCTGGAATGCCGCTCGAACGGGAGCGGTTGTTGAATCCGCCGGGCAGTTCACGGGAGAGATGATCTTCGGATGGGGGGGTCAATCTGGTTGAGGGAGTCATCGACCATCACCTCCTTGGCATCCATCACGTCCGCGACATGCCAGTTCACGTTCCAATGTACGACTGGCTCTTCTTGGCTTCGGGGGAATTGGTCTGCTGCTTGGGTGGGCGATGATGGGCAGCGCTCGGCACCACCGCGTAGCACATGCGGGGAGTAGGCGATAACGAGTGCCCACCAACTCGCGCTTACAAGTGTCCACTTGGGTGACGACGGCAAAGGTCGCTGCCGGCGTTGGGCAGCCGGAGCGCCGTGCGTCCCTGCATCTAGGCGCTCTCCTTTTTGCGACGCTGCTCCATCCGAGCGAGCATCTGCCCTTTTGCCTTGAGCCGTTGATGCGAGTAGTGCTCGAGCATGCGCCGGGACAGGTGACCGGTAACGGCCTCGATCACGTGTTCCGGCTCGCCCGCCTCGAGCAAATCTGTCACAACCGTGTGTCGCAGATCGTGGAAGCGAAATCGGGGTAGGCCTGCGGCCTTCCGGAGCGAGTGCCAGGCGCCGTCCCACTTGCTGGCGGGCTTCGTTGAATCGAACCTGTGGTGCTGACTCGCGCACCAGACGTAGTGGTCTGGATTGGTGTGGCCGAGAGCATCGGCGCGCTTCAGCATCCGCTCGACTGCCTGTCGTGCCGCCTGATTCAACGGGATCACGCGCTTGCTCGACTCGTTCTTGCTCTTCGTAACGTACACCACGCCCTTCCCCGTTGCACTCTCGACGTCCCAGGGCTTCTCCAGATCGATGTCCCGCCGGCGAACATGCTTCACCTCAACTCCTCGCATGGAGGAGTTGGCGGCAAGAACGGCCGCGCAGTAGACGTGCTCCCATTCCGGATTCTTTGCTGCCGCCTCGAATAGGCGTTGCTGCTCCTCTGGTGTGAGCGCGCGGCCGACGGGAGCTCCCCCTGCTTCCGTCAGCATTTTGACGTCATCCTCCAACCGACGCCACTGCTTGAACCGTCTCAGTACTTGCCGAAGCGCCCCGACATCCATGTTGATCGTGCGGTTGCTGGCGCCTTCGATCCGACGCTTGGCCTGGAAGCCCTCGATCGTTTTCCGGGTGATCGTCGTGAGCTTCACGTCGCCGAAATGCCGCTTCACAATCTCCAGGCGCTCGCGATCGAATTCGATGGTTCGCTTCGAGTTGGCGGTTGCCTCTTTGGCTTGGAGGTAGTCGTCGATCGCCGCAAATAGCTTGACGGACGGATCACGGGGCGCAAGCTCGCCCTGCATGGCGGCGCGGATGACCTCCTTCTCCAGGCGTGTGGCCTCTTGCCAGTTCGTAGTGGCGAGCCGCGATCCAGGTGGGCACAGTGGGCGGCGAAGCTGGACCCCGTTAACCGAGAAGTACGTCCAGTACCGTCGTCCGCGCTTCCAGAGAGCCATGCGAGTTCTCCCACCGAGCCCTTGAGCGGCGCGCGCGAGTGTACGCCCCGCAGCCGCTTCGATTCGTGATGGGCAAGCGTGCCAGTGGCGCCGAACGCAGAGCCGATCACACGGGCGTGCGATCGGATTGAGCCTGCGTATCGACGAGAGCTCGCCGTTCGTACTCGTCCACGTCCTCGGGGCGGTATCGCACGGCTCGCCCCATCTTGAGAAAGCGGGGGCCCGTACCCTTCAGCCGCCACGAACGGACCGTGAACCTGGACACGCCCAATCGAGCGGCGACCTCCACATCGGTCAAGGTGCGCTTCTCGAGCGGGGCGCTCGAATCTTCCAATCCTACATCTTCGATTCTCTGTACGTGCGACATGATGATCCTCCGCTGCCCGAGTACTTCGCCCCGTTCCTAACGGTGCTCCGGACGTCCACGAGAGTCGGCGTGTCCGGAGTCGTTTCCCGCTGATCTGGACGCGTCATCCGCTGACCGGTTCTCGAACGCCTCGCATCATCCAGGCGTCAACCCATTCCGGTCGGGTCCGAATCGGGCCGCCACGGTGGCCGATCCTGATGTGTCGAAGCTCGCCGGTGCGGCATGCTTTCCGGATCGTCGCCGCGCAGCAGCTCGTGTGGAACGCTGCTTGGCGTACGTTCATCCAGCCGGATCCCGCGAGATCAGACGGTCGGTGAATCACCACCAGCTGTGCGTGAGTCTCTAGCCTGGTCATGTGTCACCTCGCTTCCTCGAGCAGCTCACTGCGAGACAGCTGCGTGTTCCTCGGTCGTCTGCTGCTCGTACACGTTGA
The DNA here is from genome assembly GCA_035553795.1 of Vicinamibacterales bacterium. Lineage (GTDB taxonomy): Bacteria > Acidobacteriota > Vicinamibacteria > Vicinamibacterales > UBA2999 > 12-FULL-67-14b. The sequence goes on along the minus strand of DATMJU010000109.1, from coordinate 5,275 downwards.
GCACCAAATCGCGCACGCGGTCGAGCACGCTGGGGTTGCCTATGGCGCGCAGCAGCTCGAAGTTACGCTTGTCGCCGTGAACCACGAGCGGCCGTCCGGGAAAGGTCACACGGCGGCGCTTGCCGTCGCGTCCCTCCCAGATGGTGAAGCCCACGAGCTTCAGACCTGCCAGTTCGCCGGCGATGAAGTGGATCTCTGCGTCCGCCAGCTTGCCAGCCGGTTTTCCGTGTTCGTTTCGGAGAATCTTCACTTCGATGTTCATGGCCATTCCTCGGAGAAGATGGCCCGACCGCCACTCGGCCGGGCCTGATATTCGTTTCCGTTGCTATGCGTTCACGAGCTCGAGATCCGTTGCGGGTGATCCGATTCGGATCCACAGCCAGTGCTGGAGTGCGTTCGTGCCGACGAGAACGGGATCCGCCGATGCGAACAGGTGATGTCCCTCGCGACATCGGGCGCGCTGCCATTCGAGCTCGATGGCATCGACGAGCACGAGTCGCGCTCGTGACTTCGCGCGTGTTGGATCGAAGGCGATCGGATCCGCCGCCATGGCGGAGATGTCCGAGAGGGATCCCATGTGCAGCGTGACGGTGGCCGGTGCGTCGAGGCGAGATGGAGCTGTCGTGACGAACGCGTGATACAGCCGCGTCTCACGCCCGATCGTCACCTCGATGCTGGGTGTGAGCCTCGAGGCGTGCATGATGTTCTCCTTTCCGAATGTGCCGTGTGTCTCTGTCGCTGGGTGAATGCCGGCCATCACGTAATTGCCGATCCGAGGCGGCCCGGAGGGGCCGTCAAGCCCGCCAGCCCCGAACGGGGTCGGAGCGAAGCGAAGAGGCTTGACGGCCCTGAGGGACGCCCGACAATCCGGCGGCGTGATGGCCCGGCGCGGTGTCATGCGTGGGCTCCGTTTGCGAGTCGCGTGGTGAACCTTCCGCTTTCACGGAAGCTGAAATAGCGACCGGCATCGCCCACGATCAGGTGATCGAGCAGCGGCATGTCGAGGATGTCGGCCGCTTGCGCGAGCCGCAGCGTGAGTCGCGCATCATCCGGGCTGGGTGTCGGATCGCCGCTCGGGTGGTTGTGCACCACGAGCAGCGCGGTCGTGCCCGGGGTCAGGCACGCGGGGACGAACACGTCGGGAAGCGAGATGGACGTGCTCGAGCGCGTGCCACGGGAGAGCACGTGCCAGGCGAGGAGCTGGTGGCGAGTGGAGAGGCACGCGACCGCGAAGACCTCCACGGTCTCGCTGGCCAGCAGTGGCGCCAGCGTGGCAGCGGCGATTCGCGGATCGCTAAGGGCCTTGGTCGGTAGCCGAACGGTGTGGCCCTGGTCATCGCGCAGCGTGCGGTACGCGCAGACGAACTCGCGGACGCGATGTCCGCGGGCGAGACTGTCGTGTGTGGTCGGTGACATATCGGAGCTCCTTCCTGGCGGGAGGCCCGCGGCCCTGTGGGCACACGTCTCCCACGCCGCAACGGCGGTAGCCGCGGTTGCGGGATTCAACGGGTGAATGGGTGAATGCGTGAAGCCGTCAGAGACGGCGAGCTGTGCGTGAAGACAGACGGGATCGCGCATCGCACACACCTCCGTTGAGCGCCTGGGCTCTGTGAGCGGAGGCAGCCGCGAGCGCGACACGAGTCGCGTGCGGGACGCGCGTCGGGTCTAAGACCGGGCGCGCGCGATCTGAAGAAGGGCCGTGCGGGCTAAACCCGCACGGCAACGAAACGCCAGAGTCAATGGACCGTGCCGAGCAGGCGGCTGGCAGCTCGGTCGAGGGTGAACCGTGTGTCCTGCCACGGGGTGTGCTGGCTGAGTCGAGTCAGCCCCTGCACGTAACCCCAGACGGACCGCGGGTTCGTCTCATGCTGCTCCGCCATCGTGTAGGCGTCGAGCGCGTGCTTCCGCGGCAGATCCAGCCGCTGCACGACGGCATCGATCACCTTCTCGCGTGTCGTACCGAGCTCCTGGGAAGTGGCTCGCAGGAGTATGGTGCGATCAGTGGCGAGATCTGCGTCGAGCGCCGCGCGGACCTCTCCCAGCGAGTGGGTCCAGGCGTGGTGAATCGACGCACCAATGTGCCGGCGCCGAAAGCCGGCGACATGGTGAAACCCCCAGATGATGTGATTCGAGCACACGGCCCGAAACAGGAACATGTCCAGGGACAAGGCGGCGGCGCCGACGTCGCTGTTCCGGAGCATGAAGCCGCGGAACAACCCGGCCTGCGAAGCGTCGGTGGGGTCGTCGAGCGATCGGTTGCCGTCCACGAGGAACAGGAACATGTCTCGATCTCCCAGATAGGCGCCGGACGGAACGCGTTCGGCACCGAATACGCCGTCCTTGTAGCCGAGCGGCAAGTGCCAGGCCGGGTGCTGGGCCATGAGGTCGAGCACGCGGTCGGCCAGCTCGTCATGGTGGACTCTCGCGTACCTCGGTGAGGTGATCGCGTGGACGGTCCACGGTTCGTCCCGATCCGCGAAGAGCTGATGCTGTTCGCGGTCGGCACGTTGCAGCCCGTAGTTGATCGCGTCAGCCGCGATCGGTGCGGGCAGCGTTCGGAGATATCCGGGCGGCGCGGCGGCGAGGCCGGCGAGCTGCTCGAAACTCCAATGGGTCAGGGCTCGTGACGGCCCGGAGCGGTCGCTGATGGCGAGCGCGTCGGCGGTCGCGGCCTGTACCCGCAAGTCCACGGTCTCGGTGATGCGCGCATCGGTGCGGCTGCGTCTGGCGCGAGCCGCCTCGGCGAGCGCGTGAACACTGGCGTACCGTTCGTCGGGCGGCCTCCTGGCCCATTCCCGATGCGCGGTGTACGCGGTCACAGTCGATACACTTTGTCCGTGCATGGTGTGCTCCTTTCTGATGCCCTATGGGCGAACGAGGGAAGGAAGCGCTCCACGGCCGCTATGCGGGCGCGGAGGCGTGGCCAGGATGGCCACAACGAGAGAGGTCAGATGTGGCGAGTGTTGGCTACGCCTTCATCAACTCGTCCTCCTGCGTTCGCGCCGGAACATCCGGAGCACTGTCGGGCACGTGGAACTCTCGTCGGAGGAGCACAAGACCGACCCTGATCGTCACGAGGGCCGACACCAGTCGAACCTTCGGCGCGTGCGGGTCTTGCGCGAATGCGATCGATCGCTCGCGGAGCTGCACCTGAGCGCCAGGGAGCAGGTCGCGAATCTCATTGACCAGCGACCACTGGGTCGCTGACGCCGTCGGGAGGAGCCGCGTGACGACCGACAGGTCATTCGGTGTCACGAGGGCGTGGGCGTGACCGGGACGCTGACGAATCAGCTCCTGTACCCGCGCAGCACCATCAGATGGGTACAGCGTCAGGTGTGCCAGGGGCCGGAACGTGACGTCGGTGATGGCGTCCAGGAACTCTTTGAACGGCAGGACACCAGCCGCTAGTCGTTGACGCTGGTCGTGCGTGCCGTGAACGGCTATCCACTCACGCATCATCTGCTGGCGCTCCGCGTGCCTCGCGAGGTTGCGGGTTCGCTGGTCTGCGCCCTGCCCGTGGCGAATACGCACGTCATTCTCGAAGCGCCGGAAGGCTTCGAGGGGAATCTGCCGAGCCACGCCCATGTCGCGCTTGGCATCAAAATCGATCGGCCCGCGGTCCGTCATGATCTGACAGCGGCGCTTCGACGGAGGCGGGTAGACGACGGCGCGCCGATTCGGATCGGCGAGGAACTCCAGGGCCACCTCATTCCGCCTGGCCTCGAGCGTTTCGCGCCGTGCCGTCTGCGCGGTCGTGCGCTGCGCGTGATACGCGCGTTCAAGTTCATGATTGCGGGCGGCATCCTGGAACAGCTCGTCGATCGTTGGCGGGTGGTCGTAGACGGGTGCGAGCTTGATCTTGATGACTCGCTGGTCCTGGCCCATGCGGAACTGCGGGCGGAGCTTCAGCCTCGCGACGCCATTGTTGTCGACGTGCACCAGGTGGAGTCGTGTCAGTGGGACCGCAACCTTGACCCGCTGCTCCGCGTGCCCGTTCCCGCCGTTCAGCAACGACGCCTTGCGTCCGGCCTCGGATAGCCGGTAGTCGGCCGTCACCGACAGGGTCCGCACACTCTCAACGGGGATCGCGGGACTAGCGACGACCCCTACTGCGTGGAGCGACGAGTCAAGGCGTCGAGTGGCGGTGTGAGCAATGGCGTCCATAACGATCCTCAGTGCTGATCAGCGCAAAGTTCCCGTGCTTGCTCCATCGAGACGAGGCGGCCCACCCAGGCCGTGTCGGCGTGGGTGGTTCGCCGCCGTGAACGCCGGACGGCGGGCCTATGGCCGGCCGCCCGGTGTCCGTGAAGGTCGATCAGGACGCGGCCTCGAGGCGGCTGTACGCGTCGAGGATGGCATCCCGAATCGCCTCTTGCGCTGTCGTGTCGCCGTTCGCGGGACGCAGCAGCGCGAAGCTCCGGCGCTCTCCGTTGACGGAGTACTGCCGGGCCGGGAATGTGACGTTGCGCCCTCCCGCACGTCGTTCCCAGATGGCGAAGCCGATCAGCTTGAGCCCGTTCAGCGGGCCGGCGTCGGCTTCGAAGACCACTTCCGCGTCGGCGAGCTTCCCTGGGGGATTGCTCGTAGTGTTCGGAAGGATCCGGACAGACATCACCTGTTCCTTCTGCTTGGACATGGGTCCTCCTGTGAGCTCGCCGTGGATCTGTGATCGACGACGGTGGCTGAGTTCGCGGATCCTATGGATACCGGCGAACGAGGGTGGGACGCATGGGCTCTATGAGCGCATGCGCAGTGACGGGGAATCCGTCGACGTACTCCTATAAACGCGGGGAATCAGGAAAACCTGACCGGAATAGCGGGATCGCTGCGGCCCTGGTGACGTGGGAGCGGGCTGGTGCTCAGCGACTGTTAATGCCATCAGAGCAGCCCGCCGACTGGTTCCCTACCGTAACGAGCCGCGCGCCGAAGCTTATCGCGCAACTCATCAACAGACCACGGGGGCTGACAACGTTCGTTCCAGGCGCTCAGGACGTCGAGCGCCTGGTCGTCGTTCAGCGCGAAACCTCGCGCGAGCCGGCAGCAGACCCGAAACGTATGAAGGTCGCCGTGCTGGCCGGCGATCGCCGGCGGCACCGACTGCAGGTATCGCCTCGCTCGCTCGACGGCGGGAGTTTCGGGGCCGCTCGCTGGCGGGCGCAGCGGCGGCGTCCAGGACGGCGGCTCGATCGGCGTCGGGAAATCTTCTGGCCCGTAGCGGGCGTTCACGTCAAGGTACTCGACGGTCACAAGATGCGGCTTGGCACGTTTGTGATTG